>NZ_JBMHFB010000005.1:0-297975 GCF_049166715.1 Enterococcus infantis
ATAATCATCAACGAATCAAAATAAAACTGGGCTGCAGCCCAGTGCAGTATCGGCAACGAATGACCGCATAAAAATACCGACTAGAAAATCTAGTCGGTATAAGGTCTAACTTTTGGGTCTCACTACAGCTTTCAAATTGGCTTGCGTCTTTTTTGTGCATGTCATTTACGAGCACCGCTTAATCTTTTATTGCAGAAGTTCCATTGAGAACGGAAACCATAAAAAAGGAAGGACAAAACTCTAGAAAAATTACGATGTGAAGAGGTATCTATCTTGCGGGTCTTTAAGTGATAACAGCAAAATGAGAACGCTCACAATTCTTAAAAAAAGTATGTCATTTTACAAAAAAAGTGCCTTTTGTTTTTGTTTTTCGGCAGAGGGTGGTATGATACGGGTTGTTAAATAATGATTGAACAAAAAAGGGGTAATGAACATGATCACCAAAAAAATCGCAAGTATCGCAGCAATGGGTCTGTTAGCCGTAACTTTAGGCGCCTGCAGCAGCGACAAAACAGCAGACAGCTCAGCTTCCAGCAGTTCAGCAGCTACGACAGAACAAACTTCTACTAGCGCACCAGAAGTTGTTTCTTCTGCTTCTGTAAGTGCGGATCCATCAGTTTTGGAAAAAGCATTGAGTGCTGACGGAAACTGGATTATCGGCGTGACTGGCGATGTAAACTTTGACAAAGATTTGACCGTAACTGGTGAATTCCATGACAAAGGGGAAGCAGCGAACGATATCTACCGTAAATTGGCATTGTATTCTCAAGATGCCGACCGCAAAGTGACTGCTGAATACACAATCACCGTACCTCAATTGGTAGTTGAATCAGAAAATTTGAACATCGTACATGGTACAGTCAAAGGTGATGTCTTGGTCAAAGCAAATGGCTTTGTTCTGGACGGCGCAACAGTAACTGGCAAAGTAACTTTTGAAAAACAAGAATACAAAGATTCTGCTAAACTTGACGAAAACGGCGCCAAAGTCGAAGGCGACGTAACTGTCAGCGAATAAGTATTGAGATAAACCAATCACTTGAGTAATCGATGAAAAAACTTGTGACAATGGTCCTGTCACCGTCCTTTGAAGAGGACAGGACCATATGTGAGCCACAAACAAAAAACGAACAACTTCTGCTATTTCCAGTGGAAGTTGTTCGTTTTTTCATTATTAAAAATCTTAAAGCTGACTAACCTTGAACTTAGGACAGTGTGCCTTCTATGGACTCAGAGGCGACAATTGTCGAAAACAGTTTTCTGACAGCTATTTGCTTAGTAGGCTTAGGCTGTTAAATGCTTTGCTAGTTGCCATTCAGAATTGATTCATGTGACATGTATTTTTGTGAGCACAGGTAATTTAGGGTGTGCTCTCTTTTAGCAAGTCTTTGATTTTGATGGTTTCTGTTTTGTCATCGTAGCAAAGCGTTAAGATATCTGTATCGCCTATCTTGACTTCCTGATTATTGACCAAAAGGGTATTTTGATCGACAAAAGTAAGGCGAACAATACCAGTGGAAACACTTTTTTCAAAGGGAGAATCAAAAGGATTGATACGCGACTGTTTAATGAGGAGCTCTGGCTGATAGCCATTTTGTAAGTCTTGATCCGGTTGCAGAAAAGCTAGTGTTCGAATCCCACTCCGGCTATTTCGATCAGAGAATTCCAACGTGACAATGCCGTGACTGACTGTTTTCGACAAGACAATTTCTCGGGAATCTGCTTGCCAGGATTTGTTGTAGTACCAAAAGAAGCCATAGATTAATAAACAGATGACAGCAAATGTGCTCAGTACTCCTAGGACAATTTTTCTCCGATTAACTCGTCGGATTTTTTTTAGGGAATTGATTTCGGCAACTTCTGCTTGGGGTTCTACTTTGAGATTGGTTAGCATTGTTTCGTAATACTTTTTAAGTTCGGGATTTTTCTGCAGCTCTTGTTCAATCAATCGATTGCTTGCTGCACTGGTGATGCCGTCGATATAACTTGGCAGTAAATCTTTCAGTATTTCAATATCCATCTTCCTTCATCCTTTCAATAAGTTTTTGCTTGGCGCGATAAAAAGTGACACGGGCCCAATTCTCTGTTTTTCTGAAAACTTCGCCGATTTCCTTGAATGAGAAGTCTCCATTGAGTCGCAGCAGAACAATTTCTTTTTCAGATTCTTTTAATTGATGGATAGCACGAAATACTCTTAATCTATCTTCACCTTGTACAATTAGCTCATCAGGTAAGGGGCGAGGATCCGGTGCAGATAGATCTAATTCATGAAAGACGCCATGCTTTTTTTCTTTTTCTAAGTATTGCAGCCAGAGATTTTTAGCAATTTGACAGAGCCAAGTAGCTACACTTGAATTGCCTTTGAATCGTGCAATGGATTTTACCGCCTGATAAAAAGTCTCCTGAGTAAGTTCTTCGGAAAGCTGGGGGTTGCCAGTGAGACTCAGAAGAAAGCGAAACACTGTCTTTTCATGAACTAAGTAAAGCTGATCAATTTTCAAACTCTGCACCACCTTTCACTTATTAGTCCGATTTTCGAGGGGTTTGTTACAAATTTTTACGATTATATGTAAGAAATAGAAAGACGGAGCCACCTTTTTCCAGATACGGTGCTCCGTTTTTTTGATTATACGAGAGGAATTTTCTGTCATGGTCGGATGAGATTTTTTTTGACCATCGTAGTGGGGAACCCGGCAAGCTCATTTCCCCAAACTCTGTCGCCATTTTAGCGGAGTGGTTCCTTTGATTTTTTTGAAAGAGCGAATGAAATAGCTGGGTTCCAAATAGCCGAGAGTGTCGCTGATTTCAGCAATGGACAGTTCAGTGGAAGACAGTAATTCTTCTGCCCAGTGAATTTTCAGCTTGGCATAGATTTGGCTGAAGGGCTCGCCAAATTCTTCCCGCAACAATCGACTCAGATAGGTGGGACTGAGGTTAACCAATTCTGCCAGACTTGCCAAATCTAAGTGTGCGGCTTTGTTGGCAAAAACCGCATCAATGGCCGGCTGCAGTGTCCGATTTTTTGCTTGATAGATGCCGGTATCTGTTAACCGTTTTTCCAAGAGGGATTGGCGGAGATCTTCTCTGACAAATTCTAAGTCGGCAGTATCTTCTGTCGAAGGATACGCGTCATCAGTCTCTCGTTTGGCGATTCGCAAGGTCTGCTTATAGGCTTTGACAAGATAGTCTTTCTTGATGGCTTCGGTGACGATGTATTCGCTTAGTTGTTCCAACATGGCAGCGACTTCAGTTAATTTAGTCAAGGAGAGTCTGGGATAAGCATCAATCAAGTCCTGGTGCTGCGCTTTGAAAGAACGGACATCTTCTCGTTCAGACAGGTTCAATACTTGTTCCAACTGCTCTTGGTGATGCTCAGCCATAATTTCACCAGCCATAATTGCCCCGACATAATGATTGTCGACCATGATGGGAATCGCCATATCAATAATGTCAAAATGGCAACGATAAATGAAAGGTTCACCGGTTCGAACCGCCTCGACACCACCGCGGGCATCGCACTTTTCGCAGTAAACAGACAGCTGTGGATGATCACGAGCCAGTCGGCAAAAAGGTTTCACCTGGCTGTGGCGGGTAATCGGTTTGCCACGATAATCCACCAGAATGATGGCTAAGTCAGTCGCAATCGCGATTTTTTCTTGTAAGATCTCCCACTTGTTCAGATCTAAGACCCGTTCGATATCAAAGCGTTCAGCCATTTGTGCCTCTCCATTCTTGTGCTTTCAATTTCTGCAACGTTCTTTAGTTAGGTTGCGCCGCGACATTGTGTTGTCTTCATTATAGAACTTTCCTGTGGGATAACAAATAATTACCATTTTGCAAGATAATCCCATCTAAACAGATAAGAAAGCGTTATCGCAGTGTCATGCTTTTTATCGGCGGGGGGCTTATTATAGCAATGTAATCAGTTGCAGCGCTTTCAGTTGATAGAAAGCTGATGAACAACTGACGAGAAATCCTGATTGTGGCCGCAGACGGGAACAGTGAAGCTCTGTTGATTTGAAAAAAACTGGAGGTTTTTGAAAATGAGAAAAGCATTGATCTTACCAACAAAATACGTGCAAGGCGAAGATGAACTATTGAATCTGGGCTACTTTGTTTCGACATTCGGTCAATCGGCTCTGTTGATCGCCAACCCAGATGATGTTAATCGGGTCCGTCCCCAACTAGATGCAACGGCCAAAAAATTTGGTATCCACTTTGTAGAAGGCGGCTTCAATGGCGAAGTAACTCGTGAAGAAACCAAACGCTTGCAACAAGTCGCAGCCGAAAATCATACCGACTGCATTATTGGTTTAGGGGGCGGCAAAGCTATTGATGCTTCCAAAGTCGTAGCAGAAGGCGAACATTTAATCATTGTGCCGACGATTGCCGCTACTGATGCCCCGACTTCCCATTCTGCTGTACTGTATCATGCAGACGGTTCTTTTGATGATTATGCCTATTTCAAACAAAGCCCTAGTGTGGTCATGGTTGATACCAAAGTCGTTGCCGCAGCGCCGGTTCGTTTTTTGGTAGCCGGGATGGGAGATGCTTTATCCACGTATTTTGAAGCTCGCGCGACGCATAATTCATACTCACGTGTCAATGCCAGCTTGCCTATGGGCTCTCGCGAAGGATTGACGGAACCCGCAATTGGGACCTATGCAGCTTTGGCATTGGCTGAACTGTGCTGGACAAATCTAAAGGCAGACGGACTCCAAGCTAAAATTGCCTGTGAAGCCAACTTAGTGACGGAAGCTTTCAACAAGATTATCGAAACCAATATCTTACTTTCCGGTTTAGGTTTTGAAAGTGGCGGCTTGGCAGCGGCTCATGCAATTCATAATGGCATGACGGTGTTGGCAGGCACACACCACTACCTGCATGGTGAAAAAGTTGCTTTTGCCACCATTGTCCAACTGGTAATGGAAGATGCCGCTAAATCAGAGCTTGAAGCTGTCATGGATTTCTGCGCTTCTGTCGGTTTGCCACTGACATTGGCAGATCTGGGTGTGACCGAAATCAGTTTTGAAGAAGCTTTGGCAGTGGCTAAGATTGCCTGCATCCCAGAAGAATCCATCCATTCCATGCCATTTCCAATCTCCGAAGAAGCAGTGGCGAATGCATTGATTGTGGCCGACCGTATCGGTCAGGACTATAAAATTCGTAACGGATTAGCATAAAAGGCGGGCCGGGACGCTCAGATGAGGTCCCGGCTATCCTCGTGAAGCTAAAAAACGACAGCTTTACGTGAAACAAGCTCCCTTCAAAACAGATGAGGTGAAAAAATGAAAAAAAGTATTTTTCTGGTCTCTCACAGCCAACAAATCACAGATGGGATCAAAGAAATGATCCGACAAATGTCACAATCAGCGGATGTTGCCATCTATTCTCTGGGAGGAACAGCCACAGGAGAACTGGGCAGTGATCCTACGAAAATTATCGCTGCTGCCGAAGATGCGCAAGACAGTGATATTTTTTTGGTTTTTGCCGATTTGGGCAGTGCGGTACTTTCCAGTGAGCTGGCCTATGACATGCTGGAACCGGAATTGCAGGCAAAGTATAAATTGGTGGATGCACCGCTGGTAGAAGGCGCTTTTGCCGCTGCGATCACAGCGGGGGTCTCCGATGACTTGGCACATATTTTACAAGAAGCACAAAATGCTGGCCAAAAAGGCTGGTCTTGAACCGACTACTGTAAAGAAAGTAAAAAGACACAAGAGAAAGGCGGATTTTAATGAAAAAGATCATCAATAAACCCGGTGAAATCATCAGTGAAATGCAACAAGGATTGGTGAAGAGCTATCCTTATCTGATTCATCAAGTTGCTGACAGCCGGGTCATCGCTAAAAACAAGCAGCAACCCCAAGTTGGCCTGGTTTCTGGTGGTGGCAGCGGTCATGAACCCGCCCATGCCGGCTTTGTCGGCGACGGAATGCTGAGTGCAGCCGTTTTGGGGGATGTCTTTACTTCACCGACACCCGATCAGATCCAGACGGCAATAGCAGATGCAGATCAAGGACAGGGCGTTTTATTGATCGTAAAAAATTACACTGGCGATATTTTGAATTTTGAAATGGCCAAAGATTTGGCAGAAATGGAAGATATCCAAGTGGAGATGCTGGTAGTGGACGATGATGTCGCTGTGGAAAACAGTACCTATACAGCTGGCAAGCGGGGCGTGGCCGGAACCGTTCTGGTGCACAAAATCATCGGGGATGCTGCTCGTAATGGTGCCTCCTTGGCAGAGCTGAAGGCATTGGGTGAACAATTACTGCCTGCTATCAAGACCATCGGGGTGGCATTGCGTGGGGCGACTGTCCCAGAAGTAGGCAAACCTGGTTTTGAATTGGCTGAAGATGAAATGGAATTTGGCGTGGGAATCCACGGTGAGCCGGGCTATCGTCGAGAAAAACTGTTGACTTCTCGCGGGATTGCCGAAGAGCTGGTGACCAAATTGCTTTCAAATTATGATCGAAAACCAGAACAAGTGGCTGTATTGGTGAATGGCATGGGAGCCACACCTTTGATGGAGCAGTTTGTCTTTATGAATGATGTGCAAAATCTTTTAGCAGAAAAAAAGGTGGCTGTTTCTTTTGCCAAAGTGGGCAACTACATGACTTCTTTGGATATGGTGGGCATCAGTTTGACACTGGTGGATCTGCAAGAAGAGAGCTGGCTTTTCGCATTGCAAAGCCCGGTTGAGGTCATCAGCTGGTAATAAGACCATTGATTTTTAGATAGAAAGAACAAAGGAGCGATTGTACCAATGAAAATGACGGTCACAGAATTTCAAGCGTGGCTCGCTGATTTTGGTCAAGCCATCGAAGCAAATAAAGGCTACCTCAGCGAGTTGGACACTCCCATCGGCGACGGAGATCACGGAAACAACATGGCTCGCGGCATGGCTGCCTATGAAGCCGATTTCGCAGCAAAACAGCCGACATCCATTACCGATACCGCCAAAATTCTAGCCATGGCATTGATTTCAAAAGTCGGCGGTGCTTCCGGCCCATTGTACGGCTCAGCCTTTATGGGAATCACCAAAGCCGTCAAAGATATCGTTGAAATCGACAGCCAAGAACAGCTGGGCGAAGTCATGGAACAAGGCTTGCAAATGATTCAGCTGCGAGGGAAAGCGGCAGCCGAGGACAAAACCATGGTGGATGTCTGGCTTCCTGCAGTAGCGGCTTTAAAAAAAGGGCAACTGACGGAGACCGTGGTTCATACAGCGAAAGAGCACACCGCTGAACTAGTAGCGAAAAAAGGACGGGCTTCCTATCTGGGAGAACGAGCTATTGGTCACATTGATCCTGGAGCAGCTTCCAGCGAGTTGTTGTTTGTAGCCTTGCTGAAATATTTATAAATTCGTTGTGTAGTGATTGTCTAAAAGAATTGAAACAATTACAGAACGCGTTTTGAGTACAGCGGTTTGTTTTTTGAGCCGCGGCAGTTTGAAAGCTTTTCAAAAAAAGGAGCGAGTAATATGAAAACAAATTTTGATTTTATGATGCCTAGTGTAAACTTTTTTGGTCCTGGTGTTATTGAAAAAATCGGTGATCGAGCACAAATGCTTCACATGACAAAAGTCTTGATCGTAACAGATAGTTTTTTGCGGAACATGGCAAACGGTCCGGTTAAACAGACGGAAGCCAGTCTACAAGCAGCTGGTGTCGACTATGTAATTTTTGATGAAGTAGAACCCAACCCCAAAATCCGCAATGTCAAATCCGGCGTAGCGCTGTACCAAGCGGAAAACTGTGACGCCATCATCACTGTCGGTGGTGGCTCAGCCCATGATTGCGGTAAGGGAATTGGCATTTTGCTGACCAATGGCGACGATCTGACAAAATTGGCAGGTATTGAAACTTTAACAGAGCCGCTCCCACCACTAATGGCGGTAAATACTACCGCCGGAACTGCATCTGAAATTACTCGTCATGCGGTAATCACCAATGAAGAAACGCACTTGAAGTTTGTAGTTGTTTCTTGGCGCAATGTGCCATTAGTTTCATTTAATGATCCCTTGCTGATGTTAGATGTTCCGCAAAAACTCACCGCCGCTACCGGCATGGATGCACTTTGCCACTGTGTAGAATCCTACGTCTCTGAAAACCGTAACCCAATCACTGATGCGCAAGCTGAAAAAGGAATAAAATTGATTAGCCAATACTTGCGTCGTGCTGTTGCAAACGGCCACGATTTGGAGGCGCGTACCAATATGGCCTATGCCTCTTTGTTAGCAGGGATGGCCTTCAACAACGCTGACTTGGGATACGTCCATGCAATGGCCCATCAACTAGGTGGTCAATACGATGCTCCTCACGGTGTTTGTTGCGCAGTACTTATGCCAACAGTTGAGCGTTGGAATATGATTGCCAGCCCAGAACGTTTTGCGGATATCGCTGTTTTTCTAGGTGAAAATATCGACGGATTATCTAAAATGGCTGCCGCAGAAAGAGGAATCGCCGCACTGGAACGGATTTCAGAAGACGTGGGGATTCCCGCCAACATCAAATCTATTGGTGCCGATCCTAAAGACTTCCAATTGATGGCAGAAAACGCCTTAAAAGACGGCAATGCTTTCTCCAATCCCCGCAAAGGACGGACAGAAGACATCGTGGCACTGTTTGAAGCGGCTTATAATGCGTGATAACGACTATCAATTGAACGGTGCTGTGCTGTCTGGAGCTAAGTTCTCTAGGCAAAACATGGTTTGGTATTAAAAATGGCTGCCTAAAAAAAGTGCTGCTGGATTTCCTGAATAGCTCAGGAGTCCAACAGCGCTTTTTTGAATGTTATTTTTTTCGTACTTTATCAGCTGTAATAGGATTTCAACTTGATATTTTGATCATAATTTCCGAAGCCCTTACCAAAGAGTGTACAACCGCCAATATTTTCAGCGTCTTCTTTGACTTCAACCTTCAACCGCCACATATCGGCATCAGTGGGAAAATCATTGATGGTAACTCCAGAAAGCGGATCACCTTCCATGTAGGTACCGTGATTAAGGATTCGAATCGTCTTCAATAGACCGTATTGGTTGAGATTATCGGGATACCAGTCTGGATTTAGTTTTCCCCGAATATCGGCAAAATCCCCGGGACTGGTCCAAGTCCCTAGTTCGATCCCGTTCAACGTAAAGGTGATATCTGACGGCCAGTTGTCATTTGCAAAAGGAAATTCTGAAGAAATTTCTAACGAAATTTCCATCATCTCCAGCTTGTTTTCTGAAGAGAGGTAGTTAGGCGTTTGATATTCCACAAATCCTTTAGTAAACCAGAGAATACGAGCATCCATTCGTTTAGGATCCATGAAGAATTTTGGCTCATCCACTGGGCCAACGAAATCCGTTAAGGTTGCTAGACCACAGGTAGGCTCTACTTGAAAATCAGTATATAGGCCGATTGGAATGTCATTTTCCTGAATGTCAAATGCATTGAATATCTTTTCAGGAAAGTTGATGTCAATATGGTCAACTTTTAGGCTGGAAATCTTACTTTGGCCGACCTTTTCTGTTTTTATAATGTTTGCCTCTTCCAATTTACGAATATGCATGGTCACGATAGCGCTGGAAAGTCCCAGTGCTTGTGCTAAATCTTTGATACTCATCTTATTTTTTGAAAGTAGCTGAATAATCCGAATTCGGACGCTACTGGCCAATGCTTCATAAACTTTTAAAGAATCATCACTGATATCTAGTTGCATACTAACACCTCAATCTTAATCGTTGGGTTTATGTTAACATATATATTAATAATTGTAAATATAAGAGTTCGAAGAGCTAAGGATTAATGATATAGCTAATTATAATGAGGCGGTATTATCATTAATTAATAATAATACAGTTGACAGCGTTTGCATATAAAGGTATTATTTGGTTGTAAATTCATTAACGATTCTTTATTGAGAACGTTATTCCTTAATATTATTATTTATCTGAAGTGAGGAAGCTATCTTGGATTTAGTCGTTGATGGAATAGAAAAAGGGTTTTAAGAAAGGATGGAAAAGATGAAGTTCAAAAAATTGATGGGCGTAAGTATGGTTACATTGGGTTCGATTGTCATGCTGGCTGCATGTGGGAACGATTCAAAGGGTGGTTCCGGAGACAACGGTTCGAATGAAGAACTGACTTTCATGTTCCGGGGGGGACAAGATGAAAAGAAAGCTTACGAAGCAGCAATCAAGAAATTTGAAGAAAAAGAAGATGTCAAAGTAAAAATGGTTGTCACCGATGCAGATCAGTATGCCACCAAGCTCCAGGCAGCAATCTCAGGCGGTAAAGTCCCCGATGTCTTTTATATTGAGCAAAGCAACCTGATGCCTTATGTAGACAATGGCGTACTCTTGGACATCACTGACAAAGTGGAAAACGGCGATTTCGACTTGAGCAACATCTGGGAATATGGCGTCAACAGCTATCGTTATGACGGTAAAAAAGTCGGTCAAGGTGCTTTGTACGGCTTGCCAAAAGACGTAGGTCCGTTTGCTTTAGGCTACAACAAAGATATGTTTAAGGATGCCGGTGTAGAACTGCCGGATAAAGATGCACCATTAACTTGGGCTGAGTTTATCGAGATATGTCAAAAATTGACCAGAGATTCAGATGGTGATGGCAAACTGGATCAATGGGCGACCGGGTTTAACGTTAACTGGAGTCTGCAGTCTTTTGTCTGGAGCAATGGCGGCGATTGGATCAATGAAGACAAAACCAAAGTCACAGTCGATACACCGGAATTTGCAGAAGCGTTGCAAACTTTCTCTGATCTGCAAAACAAATATAAAGTCACCCCTTCAATATCAGATGCCCAAACGCTGGATACCTACCAACGCTGGATGAATGGTGAAATTGCCTTCTTCCCGGTAGGTCCTTGGGATATGAGTACTTATGCAAAACTTGACTTTGAATACGATTTGATTCCTTGGCCGGCAGGTAAAACCGGGAAATCAGCCACTTACGTAGGTTCCTTAGGTATTGGTGTTTCGTCTAAAACCAAGCAGCCGGACAAAGCAGTCAAATTAGTCGAATATCTGTCTGCTTCAGAAGAAGGGCAGCAACAGCTCTTGGATGCGGAGATTCAGATTCCAAATTTGATCGACATGGCTGAAAATTGGGCTTCGGATACAGAATCTGTACCAAGCAATAAACAGGAATTTTTGGATATCGTACAAGATTACGGTCGTCCAATGCCGGCTGCTCAAACCTACAATGCCGAATGGTACGATGAATTCTTTATTAATATCCAAACCGTATTGGACGGCGATCAAACAGCTGCCGATTATGTAAAAGAAGTGCAGCCACGGATGCAGGAAAAACTGGATAGTGCGATTCAACAACAAAAAACAGCGCAATAACAATGGTGGGATTGCAGGTGAAAACATCTGCGATCCCATTCAATGAAAAGCTGCAGGTGGATGCAAGCAAAAGCACCCGTTAAAAGTCTTGAAGCTGTCACAACGGGTCTTTTCGCAGATGTTTTTTGCCGGCAAAAGGCGCTGCTTATTAAGCAGATAAGCGGGTCGCAGCCAGTGAGTACCTGTATAAAGGAGGATTTATCGTGGAACAAGCAAAAACAGTCTCCGCAAAGAAAAAGCGTACTAGCAAATTATATGTACAAGAACATCGAGTGGCATTTTTATTCGTATTGCTGCCGGTAATCGGTTTCGTATTGTTTTCAGCCATTCCCTTACTCTATTCAACTTATGCGGCATTTACCGACTGGAATGGTTTGGGTCAAATGAATTTTGTCGGTTTGGACAATTTTCGAAAATTATTTAAAGACGAATACTTTTATAAAACAATGTTTAATACGGTCTATCTGATGTTGGGGATTCCTATCGGCTTGCTGCTGTCCTTTTTATTAGCATCCGCTTTGAGTCGGGGGATCAAAGGAACGACAATCTTCCGGACGATTTATTATATTCCAGTGATTTCCTCACTGGCAGCTATTTCCATCTTGTGGCAATGGGCTTACAACGGAGATTTTGGTTTGGTGAACCAAGTGCTGGCGCTGATAGGGATCAAAGGTCCCAATTGGTTGCAGAATGCGGATACCGTCAAGCCGGCGATTATCATCATGACTGTTTGGAAAGGATTAGGGTATTCTATGCTGCTGTATCTGGCGGCAATTCAAAGCGTGCCGAAAACTTTTTACGAAGCTGCAGAATTGGACGGAGCCTCTTCCATCCAACGTTTCAGAAATATTACCTGGCCAATGGTCAAACCGGTAACTTTTTTCCTGGTGGTGACCAACATTATCGGTGGCTCTCAGATCTTTACCGAAGTCAATATCATGACGCCGACGGGTGGTCCGAAATATAGTTCAGCTACTGTTGTCTGGTATTTATGGCAGAAAGCTTTCAAAAACT
Organism: Enterococcus infantis; assembly: GCF_049166715.1. Taxonomy (NCBI): domain Bacteria; kingdom Bacillati; phylum Bacillota; class Bacilli; order Lactobacillales; family Enterococcaceae; genus Enterococcus; species Enterococcus infantis. The sequence goes on from NZ_JBMHFB010000005.1 coordinate 12,368, forward strand.
GGCAGATGGGTTATGCCAGCAGTATGGCGCTAATCCTGGCGCTGCTGGTGTTTGCAATCACAGCCTTTCAATTTTATATGAACAGCCGCAACAGCTATACGTTAGATTAACGGGGTGAATCAAATGAAGAAAAAAAATAAAGTTTCCAATATCATCATCGTGCTCATCCTGTCCATTGGCGCTATTGTCATGGTAGGACCGCTGTTGTGGATGATCTCGACCTCATTGAAAGATAAAGCCGGTGTTTTCCAACTACCACCGCAATGGGTCCCGGATCCAATCCAATTTGATGCTTACAAACGTTTAACAGAAGTCGATACACTGGTTTCCGGTATCCGCAATACGATCATCGTGTCCTTATCGGTGACCATCGTGGGGACACTGACTTCCAGTATGGCAGCCTTTTCTTTTGCTAAATTACGGATGCCGTTTAAAAATGTCTTGTTTCTATGCTTGTTGTCGGCTTTAATGATTCCATATCCGGCAGTCATGATTCCGCAATTTATGATCTTTTCAAAAATCGGTTGGGTGGATACTCTGCTGCCGCTGATCATTCCCGGGATGTTCGGCAATATCACGATGATCTTTTTCCTGAAGCAATACCTGTCCAATATTCCTGATTCCATTGTGGAAGCGGCGAAAATCGACGGCGCTGGGTACTTACAGACGTTCTTTAAACTAATCTTCCCGCTGATCCGACCGGCGATAGCTGCCCAATTTATTCTCTGGTTCATGGGTGCCTGGAACGATTATCTGGCACCGTTAATCTACCTGAACAGTCCTGAAAAACAAACACTGCAGGTAGTGATCGCCAACTTGAATGCTGCTTATGCGATCCAGACAGACTACCCACTGATTATGGCTGCATCTGTTGTTTCATTGCTGCCGGTATTGATCTGCTTTATTATTTTTCAAAAGCAGATTATCGAGTCTGTCGCACTTTCCGGTATGAAAGGATAATGACTGATGACCACACAAATGATGAAAGGCCTCAATTACTTGATGATGTTCGTTCTTTTAAATCTGCTGTGGGCGGCGGGAATCGTGTGCGGACTCTTTTTTGGCGGCCTGGTTCCCAGTACGTATGCATTGATTGAACTCTGCCAAGATCGGGAGCTTTTTGACGGCTATACCGCGTATTGGCAAGTCGTCAAACGTTTTTGCTCTGAATGGCTGACCGGATTGAAAACTTTCAACTTGAGTGTATTGCTGTTTCCGATAGCTCTCTTGGTGACTTATTTGGACATCCTGGTAGTGCAGGAGAATTCGTTGATGAAGGCGTTGTTTTTGTGGCCGGCGCTGTTACTGCTGTGTTATCTATTGCTGGCGATGGTTCAGTTTTGCTATGTGCAAACAGTCAGTGGCGATTCTCTAAAAGCTAAACTGCTTGCTGCACTGACTGCACCGCTGCTTTTACCGGTGGAAAGTCTGCTGAGCCTCCTAGTATTTGTCAGTTTCTTCATCCTGTGTCTGCGTTTTACCTGGTTGTTTTTTGTTCTGGCTGCAGCTGTTCTCTTTATTACTTGCAAACTGTTGGAGAGCGGCTATCGCAAAAAAGGTCTGGTGGTTCATGAATAAGCTGGGCCGGTATCTGATCCTTGGTGGAGGCGTACTTTTATTGTCTGCCTGCGGTGCTGAGGCTGTACCGACGCTGAAAGAACCGATTTTTGAAGAAGCTTCCGTTCATGATCCTTCTGTGATCAAAGACGGAGATGATTTCTATGTGATTGGTTCCCACATGATGTTTGCCAAAAGTCCGGATCTTATGAACTGGGAGCAGTTACAGGGATCAGTCGCAGAAGATCGTTTATTCGAGGATATCCGTAAAGAGTTGTCCTCTGAGTTCGGCTACGCCAACACCGATACGCTGTGGGCAGGCGATATTATACGCCTAAAAGATGGCCGTTACTATATGTATTACTGCCTATGCCAGGGAACATCCCCGTTATCGGTTTTAGGGCTCGCTGTTTCCGATCAGGTCGATGGGCCATACAAGAAAATGGAATCCTTTCTGTATTCGGGGACATCACCGCAATTTGAGGCTGATTATGACGCTACCACTGATCCGAATGTGATCGATCCTCACATGTTTTATGATGAAACGGGCAAGTTGTGGATGGTCTATGGGTCGTATTCGGGAGGAATCTATATCCTGGAGATGGATGAGACAACGGGGTTGCCCAAAGATCGCAACTCATATGGCAAACGATTGATCGGTGGCAATCATAGTCGGATTGAAGCTCCTTATATTCAATATAACAAGGATACTGGTTACTACTATCTTTTCTTGTCCTTTGGTGGTTTGGATTCTTACGGCGGCTACAATATGCGGGTCGTTCGTTCCAAATCTCCCGATGGTCCGTATGAAGACAGCCAGGGCAAGTCGATGGAAACTGTTATGGGTCGACCCAGTACCAGCTTTGACGACGTAAGTATCGAACCTTACGGAGTAAAGCTGATGGGAAATTTTACTTATACGAAAGACGATGGCATGACTAATGACGGTTATGTCTCACCGGGACACAATTCTGTTTACTACGATGAAAAGACGGACCGCTATTTCCTGATTTTTCACAGCCGCTTTCCAAACTCGGGAGAACAGCACCTGTTGCGGGTCCATCAAATGTGGTTCACAGAAGACGGCTGGCCGGTTGTCAGCCCGCTGCGTTATGGTAACGAGACTATCGGCTCTTATCAGGAAAAGCAGTTGATCGGTACCTATGATTTGATCCGCTTTACTAAGGATATCAGTGACCAAATCGCTGAACCTGAGGAGATTCGACTGACCAAACGAGGTCAAGTGAGTGGCGCGGTCTCCGGCGACTGGCAGGTGGCTGCAGACAACAGTCGGCAAGATGCTGTGTTGACCATCGCTGGTGAAAACTACAAGGGCCGCTTTATCTCAGCTTGGGATACTCGGCAGAAAAAACAAGTCATGAGTTTTACCGGGACCGCTTCGGATGGCACCCCGGTGTTCTTGATCGAAAGGAAGTAGGAAATGACTATCACGAAGAATAAAATCCATAATCCCATCGTTTTGCAACGAGCAGATCCTTGGGTTTGTAAGCACACTGACGGGAAATATTACTTTACCGGTTCGGTTCCCGGTTATCAGTCGATTGAACTGCGACGAGGCGACTCGTTGAATAATCTTGAAGACGGTGAAATCAAAACTATTTGGCAGGCCCCTGACAGTGGTCCGATGAAGAATCTGATCTGGGCACCGGAAATTCATTTTATCGATAGTGTCTGGTATGTTTATTTTGCTGCCAGTGATGAAGAAAACGGTCGTTCACGGGAACATCATCACCGGATGTTTGTCATCGCAAATGAGAATTCCGATCCTTTTGAAGGGGAGTGGGAAGTTAAAGGACAAGTGAAGACAGCCTTTGACAGCTTCAGTCTGGATGCCACCGTTTTTGAAAACGACAGCAAGCTCTATTATGTTTGGGCACAACAAGATCCTCGTATTCCGGGGAATTCCAATCTGTACATTTCGGAAATGGCTAATCCATGGACGCTGAAAGGACCGCAGATCATATTGTCAATTCCAGAGTATGATTGGGAAAAAATCGGTTTTTGGGTAAATGAAGGGCCGGCTGTCATTAAACGCTACGGAAAGATCATCATCACCTATTCCGGCAGCGCCACTGATGAAAACTATGCTATGGGGTTGCTGTGGGCCGATGCGGATGATGATTTGCTGGATGGAGGCGCTTGGCACAAATCACCCGAACCGGTCTTTGCATCCTCTGAGACAAATCGGCAATTCGGCCCCGGCCACAACTCATTCACAGTGGATGAATTCGGCAACGATATTTTAATCTACCATGCCCGCCCAGAGAAAAACAAAGAGGGCGATCCACTGGACAATCCGAATCGTCATGCGATTGCACAGGAGTTCACTTGGGGGTCTGATGGGCTACCGATTTTCGGCGAGCCGGTAGCCAACGACAAGGAAGTCTGAGCTGTGACTTCAAGGTGATAATAGGCCGGCCTGCTTGGTGGGCTTGTCTTTTTTACGAGCCGCTTCTGAATTAGCTAACTCAGTGAGGCAAATCGAGAAAAGTTGTACAATCATAAGAAGGAGGATCCTCATGACTAACGCAATCAACGGTGTCCACGATCCGACGATCATCGAAGTTGGCGGCACCTATTACCTGGTTTCCACGGATACCCAGGAGCCGCCGACTGCCGGCGTGCCCATTCGCAGCTCCAAAGATCTGGTGAACTGGCGCTTTGAAAAAACAGCTTTGGAAGACGGTGTTCCTACAACTGCCGCCGCTTGGAGCGGTGCCATGGGGTTATGGGCACCGGAGATCATTGCTTACGCGGGGGGATATCGGATGTACTATTCTGCCTCGACCTTCGGCAGTACCACCTCTTTTATCGGTCTGGCGACAGCCACTCATCCGCTGGGGCCGTGGGAAGATCAAGGGGAGGTGGTCAAAACCAGTCGGGAACTGGCCGCTCATAATGCCATCGATGCCAATATCTGTACCGATCGCAAAGGGGAACAGTGGCTGGCGTACGGTTCCTTTTTCGGCGGGATCCATATCACACCTGTCGACAAAGCCACCGGCAAATTGAAAACGCCCGGCGACTACGGTCAGCTGCTGGCAATCCGCCCCCGCTCAGTTGACGGGGCTGTGGAAGGACCGTTCGTTTATTACAATGAAAAGACCGATTATTTTTATTTGTTCGTCTCCTTTGATTCATTGAACGATACTTACAATATCCGTGTCGGACGTGCGAAAGAAATCACCGGACCATATGTGGATCGCAGCGGTGCCGAATTGACGAATTTGGCGCTTGTACCGGAGGAAGTGGGAACCAAGCTTCTGGGCAGCTATCAGTTTACTGGTGAAGCACCGCTGTATGGTCCGGGGCACAATTCGATTTTTCGTCGTTCAGACGGTGCTGAATTTTGTGTACATCATATCCGCCGCCACCCCCACAGTGCCGACTTCTTCGTAGAAATTCGGCCACTTTATTGGCTCAGTGACGGCTGGCCGGTGGTGAGCGGCGAGTGTTATCAAGGAGAGCTGTCGGCAGCACCGATCCTTCCGCAAGATCTGACAGGAACTTGGGATATCGTGACCTTTACACAGGACAGCGGTGTCGAACAATCAGTTCTGAAAGAATTGATGGATGTCGCATTGGAAGACGGCGTGTGGCGCTGCAGTCTTGGGGAGTTCGTCCCTTATTGGCGGCAGAATGCGACCGGTGAGCTCTTGTTAGGGCTGACCGGACTGTCAGATGCCGGTTGGGAATTTATCGGCCGCAAGCGCAGCTGACAATAGATAAAAAAGATCCTGCCATGGCCGTTTTTTCGGCAGGCAGAATCTTTTCGCTGATGTTGGCTGATTTGGGTGTGTCTGAAAACTTCAGTGGTAGATATTTTGATCCTGTTCACCGCAATCTGCGTCGTAAATGTGCAACTTTATACCCTGTATCCCATAAGCTGGGCTTTACTTGATCATGCTAAGAAAGATACTCAGCAAAAAAGTCTAGGGTTGCCGGCAATGCAGTTTCCCAATACCCTTCGCCGTGGATCGTACCCGCGAGCAGTTTGACCTCAGAAACCACATTAGCTTTTGCCAATGCTTTTTGTAGCATGAGGGCACCACTGATAGGGACCAATTCGTGTAAGGAATTGGCTAAAAACAGTGGGCCGCTTTGTGGTGAGACCCGGGTCAAGGGTGTTGCTTCTTGTAACAACGCCGGGTCATCAGCGACATAGTTCAAGACAAACCATTTGTAAAAAGATTCGTTTTGACCGTCTTGATCAATCTGACGGCTTTCGTGTTCATCAAAATGCTGGGTTTGGTTCATGACAGCCGGGACATTTTCGTGGTTTTTCACCCAATCGGCCATGTCGATAATCCCGGACCAAGAAGCAGCAGGAATTCCTCGCTGCAAGGCCAGCTCGATGGACAAATTTCCGCCAGCGGATGCACCGAGGGCAAAAATTGGTCGCTCTTTGGGAAGGCGGACAGACGCCTTTAACCAGTCGAAGGCCGCTAGTACATCTGTCATTGCTGCCGGATAAATCGCAGCCGGTGCCAGTCGATAATTAGGAGCTGCTACTAGATAGCCTTGAGCAGTGAATTTTTCTGCTAAAAAGGCTTCTTTTTGCTTGTCACCGCGAAACCAACCGCCGCCGTGGAGCAAGAGAATCGTCCCCTTGGTATTTTGTGAGGAGGTGTTGTTTTTTGCAGGTGTTTCAATGGCAAGGGCTGCCTGTTGATCAACACTATTGGCAGGCTTGCTGTCTGCATTTTGTGTCGGCCAATAAAGATCAAGGGTCAGCTGTTGTTCTTTATTATAGAGGATATCTGTTTCACTATTCATGGCTTTCACCTCAAATCAAATCGTTGGGATCGTCGGGCTGTTCCTTAGTAATCTTGGCGATAGCGGTCAAGAGTTCCTCTTTCGCTTTCTCATAGTCTGTCATTTTAGTAGCATACTTGGCATTGAAGCCGTCCAAGCCGTCAAAGGCAAAAGCAGATTCATATTGGTAGACTTTGTCGTAGGCGGTGGTGAATTCTTTCAACAAATCCATTTCATCGGCTAACTGCAATGCCAGCTGGATGACCCGAAAATCTGTATAGGCCAGCTCGAATTGAACGGCCCAGGCTCGCATGAAAGGGTGCTGGTTTTGGATGTGCAAAAAATGCCTCGTGACTGTTGATTGTAAATTTTTCAAAGCGCCTTGGACATCAAGCATATTGCTCGTCCCCTTTCTTATTGCAGTTTCAGGAAGATTCCTCGATCTTGCATGGCTTTGACAAAAGTAGGAACTGTTTCGCCACGGTTCCAGTCCCGCTGGAATTCGCAGGCCAACTGTGCAAAACTGGTCAAGTGGGCGCCGGCTTGTTCCACTCGACGCAATGCAGTTTCGTGGGCGATAACACTGGTGCCGCCAACCGCATCGACTACTGGATAAACGTCAAAGCCTTCCTTCAAGGCATCCAATGTGGGAAAGGTCAGACAAGCTTCGGTCCATAACGCACAGATAATGATTTTTTTGCGGCCGGTCGCTTTGACGGCAGCATTGAATTCTTGGTCTTCCCACGCATTGATGGAGGTGCGATCATAGCTGGCAGTGTCTGTAAGCAGCGCCTTCAATTGGGGAATCGTATCTTGGTTGCGGCCGGTAGCCACATTCACTGTGGATAAAATAATCGGTACACCGTAGGATTTCATCAAAGAAGTAACCGCGGCAATACTGTCAATCAACTGGTGGCGATCCATCGAATTGATGGAGTTGATCTGGGTGGGTTGATAATCAATCAAGACAAAAACGCTGTTGTCCGGCGAAAGCAGTTCGTCGGTTTGCGGATCACGAGGTGCATAACTAGTCATGAGAAAACATCCTTTCTATTTGCCGTTTACTCTTAAACTATACGCTCACTCATTTTTTTTGGAAAGCGGGGAGACTCAGTGGAGATAGCGTTTACACAAAACAAGAAGGCCGATGCTAATCAGCAGGTAGCCTAAAAAATGTGGTGTAACAGCAACCATTTTTATATGATTATTAGCCGGTAGCTCAAACAACGTACTGTCTGTTAGAAACTAGTTGTCAACAAATGTACAAAATGAAACCTAGCTTTTTTATAGCTTAAATGTTTATCGAAAGTCATTGGGGAGACCCTAGTAATTCAATGGCCGGAAGTATAGACAAGAAATGGAGGGGCGTTTCAGAACTATTTACAAGAATTGAGGAGTTTGGAACTTTTTATCCAAATACGACAATTAACGTCAGTTGAATAAGCAGACTTTCTAGCTGACTTGATTAATCCAGAATTTTTTAGATTTTAGCGTGTTAATCGAATTTAAATAGATACATGGAAAAGCTGTGGTGATTGAAAAAGCAGAGAAGTGATTTTTCACTTCTCTGCTTTCCTTTTTTAGTTATTCACCGGCTAATACTTTTTGGAGACTTTCATTGATCATAGCTACATCTTCGGGATGTTCCATCTCTAAACGATTGGCTTCGAATATGGCGGCAGAGTGAGACGTTTGGACGGATTGCTTCACTGCATCATCATCGATGGAGTCGATGTAATCTTGTTGCTGTTGCCATGCAGCAAGGATGGAATTGTAGTAAGCATCGCTGTCGATTTCACTTTCGGCAGGAGCAACAGGCGCTTCAGCTATGGAATCCGCTTGGAGGTATTCCACTAGATTAGTGGTGTCAAGCGTTGTACCGACTGCATTTTCGGCGAAATTCCGAGTTGCTAAAGAAATCGTTCCTTGATTATTGTAAAACAGGAAGTAGGTGTCGCCAACGATTTGCATGGGATCGGAACTATCCTCAGGTGTGGCTACTTTTACGACAGTGTTCACTTTCACTTCCCGTTTTTTGCCAGCATCATTTGTGACGGTAATCGTTTTGGTAGGTTCCTCTGCTATGGACGCAGGATAAAAAAACTCGTCTCCTGCGATGGTAGTGATGTAGAGGCCGTTACCGGTGTTGTTTAAATCTTTGGTATTTAGCAGGATGGTCACAGGTTGATTTTTTTGTTTCGATTCAAACTCGAGGTGATGGACCGTTTGTTTGCGGCCATCTTGCAAGGTCAATTCTTGTGTGAAATCATCTAAGTTTACGGCGTAAGAAAGCGATTCATCCTGTGTATCACTACTACTCGTTTGTTGAGAAGAAGAGGACTGAACAACGCTCGTTTGTTGAGATGAGGAGGACTGAACAACCGTGGTCGAAGTTACGGTTGTTTCAGAGGATTTATTAGTTGAACTGGCATCGGTTTTACTTTGTGAACAACCAGCTAGTGCGAGTACACTAAATAACAATATAGACACTCTTTTCATTAATATCACGCTCCTAAATATTATTAATAATAACACAAAATAACTGGGAAATTTCATTAGTTAATTAAAGTGTGATTATCAAAAAATCCTTAATGATTAACGATATTGAGAATGCCACAGGCTGACAATTGTTAATTGTACTTCTCTCTAATTTGTAAATAGCGTAATTATTCGGAAAAAGTAAAATTGTAGCTAATAAGAAATTGATGAACAAGATATATATCTAATAAAAAGTCGTATTAACTTTTTATTAGATTATCGATATTTTCGTTATAAGAAGGTACCGAAGAGTCGTGGTGATTTAAGAAAACTAGGCAGTAATTGTTTTTTTAAGCCCTTTTATTTTGTGCTGTTGCATTTTTGTACACTCTGAAAAATCATGGCTTTTTAAAGGTAGAATGAAAACAAAACTTACTTGAATGAGTAACTTCTAAGGGGGCAGTAGGGTATGGCTGCTGACGAGAAATATATGAAATACGCCATGAAAATTGAGCGAGAAAAGTTTCGAGACACTGCTTTGGCATACGCAGCATTGGATGCAGCAATGATACCTTCGGAAAATACGATGAAATTAGTAAAAGAATATGTAGATGGAAATATTGAAATTATTGAGATATTAAAACTAGTTATTGAGAAATATCGACGTCTGAGTTAGAAAGCTTGCGAGATACAATGTTGTTTAAGGTGACTGTAGGGAATTAATCTCGAATATATCTAAGTACGATAGATCAAACGCAAACATTTTTTGTTATTTGTACTAGGTAGACGTGTTCTGGTATGCGAATTTTTGGTGTGCTTTTAATGTCTGAACTGCTTAAAATCAATTGAAATTTATTGATATATAGATTCTTAAAAAATATTGGGATTAAGCAATAATCAATCTGTTTTTGTTACTTATAAGCGGAACTGGGTCATGTGTGTAAAGAAAAGTAAATACCACTGATTTGTCTTAATAGAATCAAAGGTAGTCAGCGTTTGAAATTTTAAGCAATGAAAAGCCAAGTCACTTCCACAGTTCTTTAATGGGAGGGACTTGGCTTTTCGTTGTATTTGACGTTTGGTCATATTCACTTTGGAGGAAGACAGCAAAATGATTGGCGCAACCTCTTTGATTGCCTAGTTTAAATTAGCCTCTGATTGGGGAACTGCTATGAATTAAGATTATTTTCCGGCTTCAATTAGACGTTTAGCGATGACGTAGTCCCCATCATAAGGCGTATCCACGCCATTGACTTTCTGTTGGGGATCTTCGCCTTTACCCGCTAGCAAGACAACATCTTCAGGACGAGCCAGCTCTAATGCCAAAGTGATGGCTTTTTCTCGATCCATCTCATAGATGATTTCTACCGCCGGATTGTCGATAGCAGCAGCGATTTCTTCTGCGATTGCTTGGGGATCTTCGTATGCCGGATCGTCAGCGGTTAAGACGGCCACATCTGCCAATTCTGCCAGAACAACGCCAAAGTCATGGCGACGGCTGATAGCCTTGTTTCCCGGAGAACCAAGAATAACGATCTGGCGGCCAGCAGGATGAGTTTGCCGAGTATATTCCAAGAAGAGTTTCAGGCTGATGTAGTTGTGGGCATAATCCACGTAGACGACAGCCCCGTTTGCGGTGTGCAACTGCAACATCCGTCCTGGTACACTCACTTCGGCTAAACCTCGATAAGCCGATTCGGTATCCGCCCCCAGTAAAGCTGCAGCTAACAGCGCTGCACAAGCATTGTCCTGATTGAAGTCACCCGGGAGCTTGATGCGGTAATTGCCCGTCATTTTCAAAGGATCAATGCGACTTTCTACGAAAAATTCCCGCTGATCGGTCTCTGAGGTGCTGATCCGATAATCACCGGCACTCCGCCCATAGGTGTATGCAGGGATTGCGGCCAACTGACAGCTTTCCGCGACCAACTGAAAATAATCCATATCAGCGTCTAAAACAGCGACTTTTGAATGATAGATCAATTCTCGCTTGCAATAGAAGTAATCGTCGAAAGTCGGGTGCTCAATAGGGCTGATATGATCCGGCGAGATATTCAAAAAGATCCCCACATCATAGTTTAGTCCATAAACCCGATCCAGTTTGTAAGCTTGAGAAGAGACCTCCATTACCAGATGTGTCATGCCGTTTTCCACCGCTTTTGCCATCATGGCAAATAGATCCAAAGATTCCGGTGTAGTCAGATGTGATTTAAAAAAGTTTTTGCCGTCTAGGGTTGTTTCCATGGTAGAAAACATGGCACATTTACCGCCGGTAGTTTCTTGTAAAATTCCGTGGGCAAAATAGGCTGTAGTCGTTTTCCCTTTGGTTCCGGTAAAGGCAGCAATCTTCAATTTGTCTTGAGGATAGTCATAAAAAGCGGCGCTTAAAAGGGCCATCGCTTTACGAATATCTGTGACGATGATTCCACAAGCAGCGGCGACCTCATAGGGTTGTTCTGCCACATAGACCTGTAATCCTTTGGCAATAGCACCAGCCAGATATTCTTCTTTGAAGGCCGCGCCTTTGGCAAAAAACAGCGTCTCACTATCAGCTTTGCGGGAATCGTAAGAAATGGCAGCAAAGGACAACGCCGGCAACTTTGTTTTATCCAAATGCCAGCCATCTGCTAAAATAAATTCTTTCAACAGATGGTGCTGATGCAAAATATTGTAAACTGTCTCCAGGGTCAGAGCCATATCAAAACGCCTCGTTTCGTCAAAATTCTCTGTCTATTATAGCATAAGGAAAAAAAGTACGAAATATGGACAGGTGGCCGGTGCTTTCTAGCAGGCTGGACAGCAAAACCAAGTTTACATGAAAAACTGTCTGCAGGTAAAAGCAGCGTGGTTGTAGTCGCTTTTTTATGGAATGCTTTTCATTTTTTTCTCCGGGTAGTTGACAGGAGAACTTCGCGATTTTCTCATCCATATTTCAAAGAGATTAAAAGTTCACAAAATCTGTTGTTTGCTTTGGGGAATATAGTAAAATAAGCTAGTATGTTTAAATTTATGGAGCAGGAGAATCTACATGGCAGAAAATAAGTCCCCGCAACAAACGCTGTCCGCCGAAGAACGGATGGCCCGTGGTTCTACCTGGCTGACGCTGGGGAATGTCGGCTCCCGTCTGTTGGGTGCAATCTATGTCGTTCCTTGGTTTTACTGGCTGGGCAGCGATCAATACCAAGCAAATGCCCTTTTCAATATGGGTTACAATTTTTATGCCCTGTTTCTGATGATTTCTACTGCCGGAATTCCGGCTGCTTTCAGTAAACAGACGGCCCACTATAATTCCCTGAACGAATACGCTACTAGCCGCCGTCTTTTCAAAAATGCGCTAGTGGTGATGGCGATTTTTGGTGCCATTTGTAGCGGGGTAATGTATCTGATGGCGCCTTGGCTAGCTAAGATTTCTGGCGGTGGGACTGAGCTGATTCCGGTGATACGCTCGTTGAGTGTAGCGGTTCTGGTGATTCCTTGTATGAGTGTCATGCGGGGGTATTTCCAAGGACAACACGATATGATGCCTTATGCAATCTCCCAGTTGGCAGAGCAAGTGGCCCGAGTCTTCTATATGCTTTTGGCGACTTTCTTCATCATGAAAGTCGGTTCTGGCAAATATGAAGAAGCAGTCGTTCAATCGACCTTTGCGGCCTTTCTGGGGGCTTTGGCAAGTATCGCACTACTCTTGTACTATCTGCAAAAAAACAGGGTGCGAATGGACTATTTGGTGGAACACAGCGCCAACAATATCAAGTTAGATACGCGTGAACTGATTGTCGAGACGATCAGAGAAGCCATTCCTTTCATCATCATCGGGACCGGCATTACAATCTTCAAAATCGTCGATCAAGTAACTTTTGTACGGACGATGCAAGGATTTACCACCTACTCTGCAGCCCAATTGCAAAAGCTCTTCTCAATTTTCAGTGCCAATCCCGACAAGCTGACAATGGTGGTAATCGGTTTAGCAACGTCGATGGCTTTGACTGGCTTGCCACTAATTACAGAGGCTAAGACATTGAACAAGCAAAAGGAATTGTCGAAGTTGATTTCCAACAATCTACAGTTATTCGCTTTTGTCATGTTTCCAGCGACTTTTGGGATGATGCTGTTGGCGTATCCTTTGAATACCTTGTTCTATGCGCCCAGTGATCTTGGTTCACGGGTGTTGATCGTTGCCTGCATTACCGGTCTATTTTTAGGCTTGTACACAATGACCTCCAGTATGCTGCAGGGAATGTATGAAAATGGCTCAGCAATCATCTTTTTTGCTATTGGACTGTTGGTGAAACTGATTTTCCAATATCCGATGATTCGCGTGTTTGAAGTTTATGGCCCGCTGTATTCTACGATGATCGGGTTTGGCGTGGTGGTTTCTTTGAACTTATGGAAGCTTTACAAAGTGTCCCGCTTTGACCGGGTCTTGACTTCCCGCCGTGTGGTCCTGATCTTTTTGATGAGTCTGGTCATGGTTGTGGCAGCTTTTATTACCCGCCAACTGTTAGGACTATTCCTGAATACCGACAGTAAGCTGCAATCCTTTGTTATGGTGATGGGAGTGGCAGCAGTTGGAGCCGCTGTCTACATCTTTATGGCATTGAAGGTTCGTCTAGCTGACAAACTATTGGGTTCGGCGGCTGCCAAGATTCGCCGCAGACTACATTTAAAATAGATAAAAAGAGAGGGTGACAATCAGCGTGTCACCGTCCTTCGAAGCGAACATGATCAGGTGTGAGCTATAAGCAAATAGAAGCAACTTCCGGTTCTTTAACGGAAGTTGCTTCTATTTTTATCGGCAAACAGGTCAAAGGCTGATGAACTTCTTTTGGTAGGCAGTATCTTAGAGCTGTTAGCTGGCTAGTGTTCAGCAATAATCCTTTTTGAGCAGTTGAAAGTTACCAACTAAGGCTTGCCTTTTTCCGTTAATTCGGCCAGGCGATAGCGGACCATGTTTTTTAGGAGTATTTCCGGTAATGGTTGGTCATAAGGCAGCTGGACAGCTCCTTTGGAAGTTTTGAAAGCTTGTAACTCCTCTTGAAAGGCTGCAATGGGTCCCGGCGTTGGATAAAAGCCCAAATGTTTTTTGGCAGCGGTAAAATGTAGGATATTCTCACCGGCATAAAAAGTGGGCATACCATAGCGAATCCGCTCTTCTGCTGTGGGCAGCAATTCTTTGAGTAAGCGATACAGTTGATTTAATTGAGGCTGTGTTTTTTGTGGAGCGGCGGCAATGTAATCTTCAATGACTGTCATAGGGAAGCTTCCTTTCAAGAATTATCGTTTATTGTATTTTAGCATGGAATTGGCAAGACTTGTTTTTTACGAATCCGCATGACTGCAGGGGAAAAGTAAAGAATAATAGTCTCTATGTTAAACATATATTGCATTTTATTTAGCCTATGCTACACTAGATTTGCGAGGTGGGACTATGAAAAATCTGAAATTAAAAGCCGCTCGGGTGGAAAAAGATTTAACTCAAACGGAACTAGCTGATCGAATTGGTGTCACCCGACAGACGATTGGTGCAATTGAAAAAGGGGATTACAATCCCACAATTAACCTCTGCGTCAAGATCTGCAAAGCTTTAGGGAAGACTTTAGATGAGCTGTTTTGGGAGGAGTAAGAAAATGAAGCAAAAATTTGATGAACGGCAACTGCAGGCGCGGCGTAAAGGCTATGCTGTTGGATTTTGGACAATACTGGCGTTATTGTTTCTCTTGCCGCTTATTGGTGATTTCAGAGGAAAGGAACTGTTTGCAACACAATATAGCATGGGACTGACGACGGCTGTTTTAGGGATCACTGTCACGATTGGCTATTGGATTTTTAAGGATGCTTACTTGAGTGTTACTGAATCAAAGAATTTGGGCCTGAGTGCGTTGGTTATTTTTGTCATAGGACTCCTCTATTTTATGAGATTGTTTTCTTCTGCTGATCCATTTATTGAAAACGGGCAAGTGTCTGCCGATCCAAGTGCTGTAGTGTCAATCATGTGGCTAGGAATAGGAATTTGTCTGCTTATTAAGGCGTTATCAAATTGGTCGGAAGCACGAAAAAGTATTCCCGCTCCTGTATGGGCGATATGTGGACTTTTAATCGTTGTCTTTATTGCTGCGGTTATCCGTAATATGGATAAGCAACTGAATATTTCCGGTATTGCTGTCGGACTGGGTTTGCCTACAATGGTGCTGTTTTTACCGTTTGCTATGGACAAAAAATATCGAAAAGGCCGCTTCTTTCTATTGCTTCTAGGGTTTACTTGGTTTGGTTATTGTACTTTGTATTATCTAATCGGATTTAACAATTATCGTTGGCACTGAGAGTGATAAGCAATAAAACAACAGCTAAAAAGACGGTTTAAAAAAAATGACTTTCAAAAGACAGCGTTTGTGGCAAACGTAACAGGGGGAGTGGTACATGAGTAAGCAAAAATTTGATGAACGGCAACTGCAGGCGCGGCGTCAAGGGGTAATGTTAGGCTTTTGGTCGATGGTCATCTGCCTGGTTCTAGTAGCAGCTATTGAAAGTTTTCGGGGGAAACCACTATTTATCAGTCAAGCTATGCTTTGTTATTGGGTGTTATGGATTGGCTTTATAGTGATGTCTGGCTATCTTATTGTAAAAGATGCGTATCTGGGCGTGAATGAAGGAAAAAACAGCCTTTCACTTAGTCTGTACTGTCTAGGGCTTAGTTTGTCTTTTGTAATAATTATGCCGCTGGATTTCAGCAATTTGTTTGGTGATGGCGAGCTTGTCATTAACCTGCTGTCATTTTTGAATCTCTATTTTCTGGTTATTGGGATCCTCCTCCTTTTTAAATCGTGGCCTGATGGGAAACGATTTTCGGTCAAAAACAATAAGCAGATGATCACAGTTGTAATGATAGAGCTGAGTATCGTTTTGGTGAGTATCGGTTTAAATTGGCACAAAGAGCCGGATCTAAGAAACCTGTTAAGAAACTTTTTGCTGCCGGCTATTATTTTAGCTCTAGGGGTTGGGATGAATCGACGGCAGTATCAGTACTCTAAGTGGATGGTCAGTTTGTTAGGGCTGGTGTGGTTTGGCTATATCTCCTTGTATTATTTGATTGGATTTCACAATGACAATTGGTATTGATCAAGCAAAAAAGTAGACACTGCGTAGGTAGAAAAACTACCTGACAGTGTCTACTTTTTATGAATTGTCTTTGAAATAGGTCCCTAATTGGTCGTTGCCAAAGAAAATCGGCAATAACTCTCCCAGCGTACCGGCAAGCTTGTCACCAGTCAACTGCTCCTTGGGGATCCAAAAAAGAGCATCTTCACCGGAACCGGCTTGTGGTTCTTCGCTGGTGCGGGCATAAAAGAGACCGGCCAGCTCACGCATACCTGATTTATCGTTGAGCCACTCGGCAGTTCCTCGTAGCTGAGGGGTGATGGTGAGTCCGCACTCTTCCTTGATCTCACGAATGATGGCGGCAGAGAGTGACTCGAGAGCTTCTACGTGACCACCGGGAAACGTCCATCCAGGCCAGTCGGGTTTTCTACGATCCTGCACCAGAATCTCTCCTTGCTGGTTTTCAATCATACAAATAGTCGTCAGTTCGACGGCAAAGGTTCGTGTCATGGGTCTTCCTGCTTTCTGAACAACACAACTGCCGGCAGTAGCAGTTGATCTCCTGAGGTGTTTTTTGAAGGATTTCTTTTTAGACTGTCAGGTGGAAAAATATCCCGTGGTACAATAGCATAAATGATTATAAAACAAGATTAGGGAGAATGCCAGAGACGAAAAAGCGGTTTATTTCTGTGGCAGCCTTCACCCATGAGGGATATTCAAGGAGATGATAACTTGTTTACATTGGCAAAGCAGATGATTGCAGAAAAAGAGGTGAGGCGCAAAATCACAATCTTGGAGACGTTAATCAACTCTCCGCTGGTAACTACCAAAGAATTGGCGCAAAAAATGGCGGTTTCTCAGCGAACGGTTTTCAACGATCTCCAGAGTCTCCGGCTGGAACTGCCAAAGGATTGGGAGTTGGACTCAGATGGCAGCAACGGCGTTTTTTTGAAGACCAGTGCGACAGAAGGTATTCAAGAAATCTGGGACATTTACATGCAGCAATCCTTGTCAATGGTGGTATTACAAGCCTTATTGTTGAAAAAAAAGATTGCCGTGCCGACTTTTTTGAGAGAGCAGGGGCTTTCTTACGATGTTCTCAAGAAGCAGGTAACTAAGATGAACGCTGCATTGCAGAACTTTCAGCTGAAGATTTTATTGGATCGCAGCGAAATTTCTTGGGGCGGTGAGGAAACAGCAATTCGGCTCTTTTATCATCGGCTCCTAGTTCCATTTACCCATCAACACTTCTTTTTTGAGGACTATGGGGTTCATGAAAGTAATTATCACGACTTTCTCAGAGGCTTGCAGCGGCAAGGTTTAGCCGTCACCACCGAGAAGATTTTTGGAATCTGCTGGTTTTTCATCAATACGATCCGAATCAAAGCCGGTTGCCGTGTCGAAACGTTAGCCTACGAAGAAGATGTTTTGTTTGCTGATTATCTGGCCGCTTTAAAAGACTTGTATCGAAAAGAAGGGATCAACCTGTCAGCAGATGAAAGTTTCTTTGCCTTTTTCTGTTTTTTGGAAAGTTGGAGTTATCTGTTGTCACCGGAAGTATCAGAGCTGTTGAGAAAAGCTTACCCTCATCTGTTCAAGTCGGCGAAAGACTTCCTGACAAGGCTAGGTATGCCCTTTAGTATCACACAAGATTCAGAACTACTCGAGGACCTTGTTTTGTTTCAAGTAAAGTATTATGAGTCCAAAACCTTATCGGATAAGTTTTTGATGGAATACGCCGAGGTGTTGACAGTCTGTCGTAGACGCTACCCGCAGCTATTTGAGAGCATTCAAGAAACCTTGGCGACAGAAGGAATGGCGGGGATTGAAAGTGTTTCTGATCATGCAGTCAGCAACCTGGTACTGTTGGTCCAAACAGCACGAGCGCGGCTGAATCCCCAACCAGTTAAAGCCTTTTTAGTCTATCAAGGAGAACCCGCCTGGAAGCAATTTTTATTGCAAGAACTGCAAGATTTGGCGGGAAGGCGAGTAGAGCTGAATGAAATCAGCTTGGAAGAATTGGAAAAAATGACACTTGGCAGTGAAAACATTATTTTGTCGAATTTACCAATTAATTTTGAGTGCAGCGGGCAAATTGTGTATTTATCGACCATTCCAACCGCTAATGAGCTGCAGCAATTTGAAAAATTGGTCCGCAAGCAGTATATATAAACCAATGAGAGAAGACAAAAGTAGACCGTCACTGAAATCTCAATTGCGCTTCTTGCCAGTGCTATATCTGGACTGAAATTAAAACAATTTGTCCGAAGACTCCAGAGCCGGCTGACAGGCCAATCATCGTGGTGCGATGGAATGCTAGTATCGATGTACAATTAAAAGAAACAGTCACTACCAAACAAAAATTGGTGGTGGCTGTTTCTTTTCATAACTTGCCGGTTTGATACTTGGTCTGTAAGGCTATCAGGTGTCACATAGCCATTCTTGCTGATAGCTGAGTCCTGTGACGTTAAGCAGTTCGACTTCGTGTGCGACGAGCCAATGCTTTGACTGCTTTTTTCTCCAACTCTATCAATATAAAGACAAGGGTTGCAGCCAAGAAAACAGCGATATGTTGTGCCGCATTTAAAGAAGCAGTACCAATCATGTTTTGCATGAAAGGTAATAGAAAAAGTGAACCTTGAATGAGCACTAACGCACCTAAGGACAACCAGATAGCTTTATTTTGCAGCAGGCTTTTATTCAATGGCATGTCGGAAAGTTCTCGACAGTTAATCATATAGAAAGCTTGACTTACAACAATACTTTGTAGTAAGAGTGTTCGTGCAACTTGCGGATCGGTCGCTTGTGAACTCAACAGGTAAGCCGGAATAGTGATTAACAAACTAACAAAGAGAATTCGAAACAGACTATGAGGCGAGAGAATCTTCTCATTTGGGTTTCTCGGTGAGCGTTCCATAATCTCTGGATGAGCCTTTTCAAAGCCCAGTGCATAAGATAATGTGACTGTAGTGACCATGTTGACCCAGAGAATCTGGACGGGTGTCAGTGGCAAGGGTCGATCTGTGAGTAATGCGAAGATGACCAACAGCCCTTGTGCTAGTGAAGTAGGCAGAAAGAAATTGATTGTCTTTTTCAGATTGTCAAAGATGCGACGGCCTTCTTTCACCGCGGCAGCGATTGTTGCAAAATTATCATCCGCCAAGACCATATCTGCTGCTTCTTTTGTGACCTCACTACCTTTGATACCCATGGCAATACCGATATCAGCCTTTTTCAGTGCGGGGGCATCATTGACGCCGTCGCCGGTCATCCCTACGATTTCTCCTTGTTGTTGCAAAGCGGCCACGATTCGCAATTTATGTTCTGGTGTGGTGCGGGCAAAGATGTCGGTTTTTTTGACAGCCTGTTGGAGTTCTTCGTCTGAGAAGTTTTCGATTTCACGGCCTTCCACAACCGTTTCGCTATGTTTTAGACCAATCTGTGCTCCGATGGCACGGGCGGTATCTTTGTGGTCACCAGTAATCATTTTTACGGTGATGCCAGCTTGATGGCATTTTGCGATAGCGGCAATCGCTGACTCTTTCGGCGGATCGATGATTCCTGCCAAGCCGCTGATTTTTAAATCAGAAATGTCTTCATGGCGGATGGCCTCAGTATTGATTTCTTTTGCGGCAAAGGCCAATACCCGCTGACCTTGTTTGGCTGCTGCGGTGATTGCCTGCTCCCAGTAGTTCTTTTCCTCTGTTGTGAGGTTTGCTCGATCCAAAAGAACTTCTGGCGCCCCTTTGACAAAAAGCATCAGTTGGTTGTTTACCAAATGGGTGGTTGCCATGTATTTGTGGCGGGAATGAAAGGGCAACTGCTGCAGCTTGGCTAGTTTTGGCGCTTGGTACTGGTGGACATGACGCAATACGGCTAATTCAGTGGGGTTTCCTTTGAGATCGCTGACCTTTTGGGTATCGCTTGTCCGTAAATCTTGGCAGTTGTTCATGATTAAGTGCAATAATTCTGATGAAGCTGCGGCATCATTTTTTGACTTTTCCGGTAGAATTACTTGCTTTACGGTCATTTCATTTTTCGTTAGCGTACCTGTTTTATCTGAGCAAATCACTGTCATGGAGCCCAATGTTTCAACGGCGGGCATGCTTTTTACGATGGCTTTTTGGTCTGACATTTCTTTGACACCCAGCGATAAAATCATGGTCAGAACGGCGGGCAAGCCTTCAGGAACGACAGCGACAATCAATGCGATGACCGCTGACAGCAACAGATTGGCTTCCAAGCCGTAGCGTAATGTGGTGAAGAAGACGAGAAAGAGGATGAAGAGCATCAGGCCTTTAAAGATTTGCTGATTCAATTGGTTCATTTTGCGAATTAATGGCGTCGTTTGTGGTTTAACCGACTGCAGAGCTTGGTTGATTTTGCCGATTTCTGTCTGATCACCGGTAGCGGTTACGATACCTATTGCCGAGCCGGATTGAACCTGCGTCCCGGAAAATGCCAGGTTGAGGCGATCTCCCAGAGCAGCAGAGCTGTCCACAAGGGACGTGCTTTTGGCTACCGGCAGTGATTCACCAGTGAGAACGGCTTCTTCAACGACCAGATCGTGGCTTTCCATTAATCTGACATCTGCCGGTAAAATATCGCCGCTTTGCAAGAGCAGCAGATCCCCGGGAACCAACTCTTCAGCGGCAATCTTCTTTCGATGCCCGTCCATGAGGATATCAGCGGTTTGTGCCATCATCTGTTTCAAGCTGTTCAAGGAACTTTCGGCTTTTCTTTCTTGAAGGTAGCCAATTAACCCGTTAATGACTACCACCGCCAAGATGATGCCCATTTCCACGTAGTCGCCGGTGATTCCTTTTAGTATGGCGGCTGCCATCAAGACGATCATCAGCAAGTCGATAAAGTGTTTGCCGATTTTTTTCCAAAGCGGTTGTGGTGCTTTTTCTTTCAATTTGTTTGCGCCGAATTTTTCCAACCGCTTTTTACGTTGCTTTTGATTAAGTCCTTTGGCAGAGGTATCAAAATGTTTCAATGTTTGTGAGATGGTTTTGTTATGATAGTCCATAGGTTGTCCTCCTAATTGATTGAATGCAGCGACTGGGATGAATCCAAAAGTAACCTTTTAGAGCGCTCCGCTTGATCGCTGCTATGTGATTAGTATAGGAAGTTTTGTGAGACTTGCGTGAGGAACTTTTTCACAGGGGTATGCAAAAAAATCAGCAGCGGGCTATTTGGTATCCGGGAAAAGCCGATTGCTGTCGTGTTATAATGCAGAAAATAGCTGTAACCGATGAGACTATGAGAAAATGCGTAACAGTGTGCTGTGGTTATGGTTCAAAAGAAAAGCGATAGGAGTGATCCGACGACATGCGATTGGATAAATTTTTAGCAGATATGGCTTTGGGCAGCCGCAAAGAGGTCAAAACTTTTATCAAAAAAGGTTTAGTGACAGTCAATGGAACCCTGGTCAAATCCGACAAAACTCAAGTGGAGGAAAACAAAGACGACATTCGCTTTGACGGCGAACCGGTGATCTACCAGAAATATTTCTACTATATGATGAATAAACCGGCTGGCGTGATTTCGGCGACGGTGGATGATTATGAAGAGACGGTAGTGGATCTTTTGGCAGATGAAGACTACCGAGAAGATCTTTTTCCAGTGGGGCGCTTGGACAAAGATACGGAAGGCTTTATGCTATTAGCCAATGACGGCGCGCTGGCCCACCGCCTGTTGTCACCCAAAAAACATGTAGACAAAGAATACTATGCAAAAGTTGACGGCATTATGACAGCAGAAGATGTAACAAAATTTGCCGCCGGACTGACGATTGACGGTGGAGAAAAAACACTACCGGCAGAGTTAACCATTTTATCGGTAGATCAAGAGGCAGCAACTAGTGACATCCGACTGATTCTTCATGAGGGCAAATTCCATCAGGTGAAGCGCATGGTAGCAGCCGTCGGTAAAGAAGTAACTTATCTAAAACGCCTGCGTATCGGAAAATTGGCGTTGGATCCCGCACTGGAACTGGGGGACTATCGACCCTTGACCGCAATCGAAATCATCGCTTTGGAGGACCGCTCATGACCGTCAATGTAGAAGCTTATTTTAAAGAAGTCGATGAAATGCCCTGGGGAAAATTATTTTACCGGCTATTGTGGCAACAGTTGGATCAAGCCGACCTCGGCGCAGTAGAACCGCTGAAGGTACTAGACTTTGGTGCCGGTTTTTGTAAAACGGCTGCGTATCTAGCAGCAGCTGGACATCAAGTGACCGCTTATGAACCCAACCGTGAAATCGCCGCTCATCGCTATCAAACGGCTAACTACCGATTTCTCAGCGGTGATTTTGCTGAGGTGAAAATTCCGCTGCAGCATGAACAATATGATCTGATCTTACTCCATAACGTGTTGGAGTATGTGGAGGATCGCAACGAAATATTGGACTTTTTGTGGAACTTGTTAGTTCCTGGCGGCCATTTTTCGCTTGTGAAGCACAACCCCCGTGGCCGTATCATGGTTAACGCGGTGTTGCGGGATGATCCGGCCCAAGCTTTGGCTGAGCTGCAAGGAAAAGCCGGTCAGTCTGTGAATTTCGGAAAAGTCATAGACTATACCAACGAGTGGCTGCTGGACTGGCTGGATGAAAAAGATACTGCGGTTACTGGCGATTATGGGATTCGGATGTTTTATGGACTCTCCCAAAATTCGGAAATCAAATTCACGGAAGACTGGCAGGAAAACATGTTTCGACTGGAAAGTGAGTGTCAAACAGATGCGATTTTTAAAAAGATTGCCATGTTCCGACATTTTTTGTGGATAAAATAAATACGTGTGTTGGCTACACAAAAAATAGCTAAATAAGATCAGCGACTTTTTTCTCCAAGTTGCCGATCTTATTTTGTAGGAGCTGCCATTTTCAACAAAGAAATTCTTAAACACTCTTTAGAAAAAATTTTAGTTTTTGCAACATTCCCGTATTTTTGCAAAATCACTGTAACTTTTGTCGTTTGAAAACCGCTTTTGGCGAAATTTGATATGTAACTGTAAGGCTCTCGTCATCCGCTTCATGATTTCCCGTGCTAAATTGTTCCTACGAAAAAAATAGGAAACGGGGACATTTTTTGAAATTTAAGAAGACAGTATTCATGACACTGGCAACAGCCGCAGCTTTGATGACGACACCAGTATTTGCCTCTGAAACGACAAATAAAATCGCCGATACTAAGAACACTATCACAAAGACTGAAACAGTTTTAAAAGATAATAAAAATCAGACAGAGGACTTGTCAAAGCGCATAGAACAACAAGCAGCCAATGTTTCAACAACGAAGCAGCGCTCACAAGCAGCCTCTGAAGCTACAAAACAGGCAGCGAAGGAATTGGCGGAGGCCCAAAAGCTGTTAAATACAGCCAATGCGGTCTATCAAACTGCCAACGTCAATTCAGCCGACTATGCGTTAACAACTGCCCGCAAAAAAGAGCTGGAAGAAACTGTGCAAGAACTGAATGTACAGCTGGCAGAAAAACGAACGAATGAAGCCGCCAGCCGTACCGCCAGCAATCGCGCCGAAAAGAGCTTCAAAGAGCTGACTGAAAAACAAGAAGACCTGATTGAAAAGACAACAGCCGACCAAAAGAAACTCACCACTAAACAAGAGGAATTGAAAAAATTAGAAGCGCAAAAGCAGCAAGAGGAAAAAGCTGCTGCCGAAAAAGCAAAGCAAGAAGAAGCCGCTGCTTTAAAGGCGGCCGCTGAAGCTGCTGCAAATCAACCACGAGGAATCGATCACTCAGACTCAGGGAATGCTTATTCTTGGGGACAATGTACGTGGTATGTTAAAACGGTGGCGCCTTGGGTAGGCACTTATTGGGGCAATGGGGCTGACTGGGCTTACTCAGCAGCTGCCGATGGCTACCGTGTGGATAGCTCGCCAGAAGCCGGTGCCGTCGTCGTATTCGCCGCCGGACAGCAAGGCGCAAGCGCGCAGTATGGTCATGTGGGCTATGTGGAATCCGTCAACAGTGATGGCACATTTACCTTTTCACAAGGCGGAATGGGCTTTGCTTCACCCGCGGGTCCTAATTATCAGACGTTAAGCGCAGCAGGTTTGCAGTTTATTCATAAGAACTGATGGTAAGAAATAGCTGATGTTCACTCTTAGTTCAGAAAAATAATAAATTTTATCCTACCGACTTTGCTGAATCCTGCAAGTCGGTAGTTTTTTGTTTAGCAAAAAGAAAGCGCGACTCTCTGACTTGAATTTACTTGACGGCGTGCTTCTGTGGGCGTAAGATGAATCTGTATTCTATATGATATCAAAATGATATCAAATGATGGAGGGCTGAAAAATGGAAAATGAAAAAGTGGTAGTAAAAGAAGCGACCCAAGAAGTTATTTTGAAAGCCAAGAAAGGCATGCCGATTCTAATCTTAAATCTCTTGGGAATCCTCGCGTCTATCGTGCTATTTGTCTGGGG
Organism: Enterococcus infantis; assembly: GCF_049166715.1. Taxonomy (NCBI): domain Bacteria; kingdom Bacillati; phylum Bacillota; class Bacilli; order Lactobacillales; family Enterococcaceae; genus Enterococcus; species Enterococcus infantis. The sequence goes on from NZ_JBMHFB010000005.1 coordinate 36,723, forward strand.
GATTATTTCACTTGAAGATACAGGCGGGGCCTTTGGTGGTATCTTGATGGGTATTGCGATTTTTTATTGGGCATTGCCTGTATGGTTACTGTTTGCCGGATTGAAAATCGTTCATCCGAATGAAGCGCTGGTGATGACCCTATTTGGGAAATATGTCGGTACGTTGAAAGGCGCTGGCTTTTATTTCGTCAATCCTTTCATGATGGCAGTGGCCGTCCCTAAATCAGGAAACAGTGACGTACCGGCAACAGAAGACTCTGAAAGTCTAGCGGGCGTGGCTAAAACAGCAGCTGCCGGACTGGCTAAAAAGCGTCTCTCATTGAAAACCATGGCTCTGAGCAACAACAAACAAAAAATTAATGACAAATTAGGTAACCCGATCATTATCGGAATTGTCGTTATCTGGCGAGTGAAGGATACAGCTAAAGCCATGTTCGATGTCGACAATTACATGGATTACCTGTCCATTCAATCGGATTCAGCACTACGAAATATCGTGCGGCTGTATCCATATGATGCCACCGACGATGAGGATGCCAACGAAAAAAGTCTGCGGGGTTCCAGTCTGGAAGTCAGCCAAAAACTGGCCGAAGAAATCCAAAGTAAGGTGAATGTCGCCGGTATCGAAATCATCGAAGCCAAGATCACCCATCTGGCTTATGCGCCAGAAATCGCAGCAGCAATGTTGCAACGGCAACAGGCTTCTGCTATCGTGGATGCGCGCCAGCTGATTGTAGAAGGTGCGGTCGGAATGGTAGAAATGGCCATCGAAAAACTGAACGAGCACAGCGTTGTCGATCTGGATGAAGAGCGCAAAGCTGCCATGGTCAGCAATCTGATGGTGGTTCTGTGTGGCAATCGGGATGCACAACCAGTGGTCAACAGCGGCTCCTTGTATTAAAATGAAGAGATGACTGAAAAACTCGAGGGCTTCTGAATGTACCACTGAAACCCATTTGCGAGCATTTATTGTTGGAAGCCAGTAAGCAGAACACAGCATCTTGTGAAGTATTTGTAATATTGATAGTGCTGTAACAAAGGCATTGGCTGTTGTCAGCCTTCTAAAAGAGGCGTGAGAGCTGTGAAAATGAATCGGAAAGAGGGGCAGATGACTATGACAGAAAAACCAAAAAAACCGAAAAAACAGCTGCCCCTTCGACTTTCCGGCGAGTTATATGAAGAATTGGCCGGGTGGGCGGAAGATGAGTTTCGTAGTATCAACGGCCAGATTGAGTATCTGTTGACCGAAGCGGTAAAAAAACGTAAAAAAGGAACAAAAGACAACTGACAAGCCAGCTGTAACGATCACTATCGTTGCGACTGGCTTGTTTTTTTGTGGGGATTTCCAGCGATATTCTTGCGGAACAAAAAAAGATCAGCGGCAGATAACACATTGCTGCTGATCTTTTTTTATTTTATCTCTACAAAGCATGTCTAACAGCCAATTGAAGGGCAACTATTATTTACTCAACGAAAATGGATAATCTGCTTTACTGTAGGTTTTCACTGCCGGTACCAAACCTAAACGGTATTGGATTTCGCCACCAGTCAGCAAATCCTCATGAGTGAAGAACATTTCACTGTGTTCGCTGTGGTTGCGCAATACGTCTTGTAGGAACAGGTGTTGCGGCTGATTGTGACCGGCGTCGATTGTCAGAAGTCGGCCGTTTGCCAAATGAATTGTGGCAGTTTCTACTAATGGCATACCGATTACGTACTCACCGGCACCTGACGTCACCGGATAAAAACCAAGGCTATTGAAGATGTACCAAGCAGCCATCGTGCCGTTGTCTTCATCGCCCGGGTAGCCGTTAAAGCCAGTATTGAAACATTCTTGCAAGGTTTGTTTGATTAATGGCTGTGTCATTTGTGGTTTGCCGATGTAGCTGGCTAGATACGGATAATGGAAGCTTGGTTGATTGGAGATGGCAAACTGACCAAATTCGATGGCGGCCATTTCGCTCATTTCATGGATTTCAAAACCGTAGCCCATCACTTCATAGGCCGGTTCCTGATTGAAAAGCTCTACCAGTTTGGCTTCGAAAGGATCGTTACCGCCATGAGCAGTGATCAACCCTTGGAAATCTTGGAAGACCGAGAAACTGGTTTGCCAAGCGCTGCCTTCTGCGTAGTCTTTCCCCCAACGAGTTGGCAGGAAGTCTTCGCGGAAGTTGCCTTGTTTGTCTTTTGCCCGCATAAAACCAGTCTCTGGATCAAAAATATTGTGGTAATTCAACGCTTGTTTTTGATAGAAGGCTGCGGTCTCGCTGTCGCCGATGACTTCTGCCACCCGGCTGATACAATAATCGCTATACGCGTAATCCAAGGTGTGGTTCACGGATTCGTGATGATCCAATGGTACATAGCCATAGTGCAGGTAATCTGCGGTTCCTTGGCGGCCATAATTGGGATTGTCGCTTTGGATTGTCGCTGATTTTTTCATTGCTTCCAATAATTCGGGCATTAAATCTAGCCGAATCCCTTTGGCAGCGGCGTCAGCGATAACTCCATCAATCAGCGTACCAGGCATCAAGCCTCGTTCATCTGGTGACAACCATTTTGGCAAAAAGCCGGCATCTCGATAACTGTTCAAAAAACCTTCTAGCATTTCCCCGAGTTTGTCTTGAGCAATCAGGGTGTACAGTGGATAAACCGTTCGGAAAGTATCCCAGAAGCCGTTGTTCGTGTAAAGGACACCGGCTTTAACGCTGCGGCTGAGGGTATCGTAGTGGACGGGCGTTGCTTGGTCATCTAGTTCATAAAAGGTTTGTGGGAACAAAAAGCAACGATAAAAGTTATGATAAAAAGTTTCCCGATGCTTGGAATCGTGAGTTGTGATTTTGATTCGTTCCAAGTAGTTGCGCCATTGTTTGCGACTGGCAGTCAGCAGTTCCTCTGGAGTACCATTGACGTCTTGTTTCAGATTGCGACGGGCAAAGGTAAGGTCAATAAATGACGTTCCGAGTTTAGCAGTCAAATGATCAGCTGCGGCGAAATCAAAGCGGATCAAGCCATCTTCACCGGTAATGGTTTCAAGGGCATTACTCAGCGGTGCATCGAATTCCAGCGCAAAATACATTTTAAAATCGGGATCTTCACAACCGGAAAAGTTGATTAGCCAGCCTTCTGCATGGTGTGTATCGGTGATGGTGAGTTCAAATCGTCCTGGCAGTTGCAGCAAAAGGCCGTTGTCTTTTTGCCGGTAGTCCACGTCCAGTATTGCGCCATACATAGTAGGAATCAAGCGGGAAAAAGCTTGGTAGCGCAATTGCGTAACCGCCAGTTGGGAAGGTTCAAAGATTGCCTCTTCCGGACGATAGGAGCTTTGGGCAGCAAACAGGCTCATTTCTGTTAATGGACCGCTGACTGGAGCCAGCAGCAGATGACTGTAATCGCCCATCCAGGGACTTGGTTGATGGGTCAGCCGGTAACCTTGGAAAGTCCGGTCTTCCGGATGAAACCACCAACTGCCTTTTTGATCGGTCGTCTGAGGTGCAAAGTAGTTCATACCAAAGGGAACTCCGGTATAAGGCAAACAGTTGCCGTGAGAAAAGCTGTGTTGGTTGGCGGTACCAAAACGAGTGTCAATCATTTGTGGATGCATGGTCAATCTCCTTTGTGTGCGTCTTTTAAAATCGCGCAGTGTAATAGATTAAGATATAGTTTTGCAAACAGCCAAAAAAGCGGCTGCATTATGTCAGGATCAAATTAGTTAGCTGTTTCTTGAAAAAGGGAAAGTCGAGTGTTTTTCCGTTTTACATCAGCCAGTGGCAAGTCATATACCAGTTTTTTCTTTAGAAAGTACAAAAATCTATCCAAAGACTTCAGTGAGGGCAGATCTGACAATTATAGTGTAGAGTTAGTGGATTTGGCGCGTTGAACGGCGTTTTACCAAGGTGACTGGAATCAATGCGTCAGTGGGAATCGCATTTTGTTGCAGTTGTTCCAACAAAGCACGGCCCGCCGTTGCTCCCAGCTCTTTGAAGTTCTGGGCAACAGTGGTCAGCGGCGGATCTACCAATGCAGCTGCCTGAATGTCGTCAAATCCGATAATGGAGTAATCATCTGGAACGGTTTTACCAGCTTGTCGAATCTGACGCATCGCATCAATGGCCACTAAGTCGTTTTCACAGATCAATGCTGTGATTTCCGGGTGAGCGGCTAAGTAGCGGGTCAGCATTTTGGCATTGGCGGTCTGGTCGTCCATTGATGTGTGGAAGCTCAGACCAGCCTCTTTTAATTCCTGAATATAGCCCAAGTAACGTTGCCGGACGGATTGGGGGTGCTGAACATCCCAAAACAGATAAGCAATGTGGCGATGCCCTTCTGCAATCAGCGCTTTGGTAGCTTGGCGTCCGCCATCCACGTTGTCGGACAAGACCGCAGGATAAGGCAGATCATAGAGCTTTTTATCCAATAAAATTACTGGAAACTGACTGAGGGAAAGTTCCAATAAGAGATCAAGGTATTGATCGATATCGTTGACGTAATAAATCATGCCGTCAAATTCTGCCATGACTTCGGCGGCAGTTTTGTTGGCCAAAAAGTCAAGGGCTACCATCATCACATCAGTGTGGTTTTCCGCCATGACCGGTGCCAAGCCTTCATTAAAGTTGCCTACTGACAAGTCGTTGACAAAGGGTAAAACGAAAAGAATTCGTTTGGGTTTGTCATTAGCAGCTGTCGAAGTGCTGCTCTCAGAAGTGTGCGCGGCTTTGACAAAACTGCCCTTGCCTCGCACCCGATAAATCAGCCCGTCTTGTTCCAATTCTGTTAAGGCTCGTTTTGAAGTGATCCGAGAAACACTATAACTTTCGGAAAGTTCTTTTTCAGTGGGGAGTTTGGCCCCGGCGGTCAGCTGACCATTTAGGATCTGTTGTTTGAGATCAGTTAAGATCTTCATATATAATGGCAGACTCACTGGCAGGCTCCTTTCTTAAATGATATATCATATTTGTATAATAGCATAGTTCGCCAGAAAAAAATCATTAGAAATTCATTTGAAAGCGTGGACAAACCCGCTGAACCTGTTATAATCACCTTGTATTGATATATCAAATTAGCGAAGGAGCAAAATAATGGCTTATAAAGACATACCAACATCAGTTCAAAAATTCATGGATGACATTACAGCAAAATGTGGGGAAAACCATGCTGACTGGGCAGTGAACTTCAACGCGGCCTTTGCGAATACACTGTTGACTACTGTTAAACGGCACGAAGACGGCACGACTTTCCTTTTGACCGGTGATATTCCGGCAATGTGGTTGCGGGATTCCACTGCACAAGTTCGTCCGTATCTGGTGATTGCTAAAGAAGACGAAGACTTGGCGGCGATGATTTCCGGTCTGGTAAAAAAACAGTTCTTCTATATCAACATCGACCCATACGCGAATGCCTTTAACGAAGAAGACAATGGTGCCGGCCATCAAGATGACCACACAGAAATGAACGGCTGGATCTGGGAACGCAAATACGAAATTGACTCTTTATGCTATCCGGTTCAATTGGCTTACCTGCTTTATAAAAATACAGGTCGCACAGATCAATTCAATGAAGATTTCGTCAACGGTGTGAAAAAGATTCTGCAGGTCTTTGAAACGGAACAAGACCACAATCAATCACCTTATAATTTTGTTCGCGATACTTGGCGGGAAGAAGATACCTTGATCAATGAGGGACGTGGCGCAGCCGTGGCTCCTTGTGGTATGACTTGGTCAGGCTTCCGTCCTTCTGATGACCGCTGTATCTATGGCTACTTGGTTCCTTCCAATATGTTTGCTGTCGTTGCTTTGGGCTACATTGAAGAAATCTTCAGCGGTGTGTTGTCTGATGAAGAAATCGTTGCCCAAGCTGGCAAGCTGAAAACTGAGATTGAAGCGGGTATTCAAGCCCACGGCCGCACGAAAAATGCTGCGGGCGAAGACATTTATGCTTACGAAGTCGACGGCATGGGCAATGCTACGATTCAAGACGACAGCAACGTACCAAACTTGATTTCCGCTCCCTATTTGGGCTACGGAGATATCCATGATGAACGCTATCTGCGGACTCGTAAAACGCTATTAAGTAAAGAAAATCCTTTCTATTATGAAGGAGAATTCGCTAAAGGCATCGGTTCTTCCCACACGCCGGAAAACTATGTTTGGCCGATTGCTATGGCGATGGAAGGCATGACCACCGACGACAAGGCAGAAAAAGAACGCATCTTGAACCAGTTGGTAGCTACTGATGCCGGAACACATTTGATGCATGAAGGTTTTGATGTGGACAATCCTGACAATTACACACGGGAATGGTTCTCTTGGGCCAACATGATGTTCTGTGAACTGGTGATGGATTACTTCGACATCCGCGTAGAAAAATAGACAAGTGAACTAGGATAGCTGCTCTGGGCCTTTTTACGAAAGCTTCGGGGTAGCTGCCGCTGATAATGAATGAACAAGACAAGATAAGGGGAAAAGAGCAATGACTAAGAAAAAAGTTTTCATCATCTCCCACAGTCACTGGGATCGGGAATGGTATATGGCTTACGAACAGCATCATATGCGTTTGGTCGAACTGATGGATGATCTGTTGGAACTCTTTGAAACAGATCCAAATTTCCACAGCTTCCATCTGGATGGACAAACCATCATTTTAGACGACTATCTGCAAGTTCGTCCTGAAAAACGGGCAGCTGTCCAAAAAGCAATCGACGAAGGCAAATTGCAAATTGGCCCATTCTACATTTTGCAGGATGATTTTTTGACCAGCTCAGAATCCAACACCCGCAACATGTTGATCGGCATGCAAGAATCCAAAAAATGGGGCACACCGGTAGCATTAGGCTACTTCCCAGATACCTTCGGAAATATGGGGCAAACACCACAAATGATGTTACAAGCCAATTTGAAGGCGGCGGCATACGGTCGTGGTGTGAAGCCAATCGGATTTGATAATGAAGTCTTGGAAGATGATAAGTTCACTTCACAATATTCTGAGATGAATTGGGAAGGCCCTGACAAGAGCCAGATCTTTGGCCTGTTGTTTGCCAACTGGTATTCAAACGGCAACGAAATTCCTGCTGAAGAAGAAGCGGCGAAAAAATTCTGGAACCAAAAATTGGCGGATGCTGAAAAATTTGCATCTACCGGTAATCTGTTGATGATGAACGGGGTGGATCACCAGCCGGTTCAAAAAGATGTGACCAAAGCGATTGCATTGGCCAACCAATTGTTCCCAGACTATGAATTTGTCCACTCCAGCTTTATGGAATACTTGGATGCAGTAGAAAATGATCTGCCAGAGGATTTGGGAACGATGTATGGCGAATTAACCAGCCAAGAAACAGATGGTTGGTATACATTGGCTAACACGGCATCTTCTCGTGTGTATTTGAAACAATGGAATACCCGGGTTTCCCGCCAATTGGAAAATATTGCAGAACCATTAGCTACAATGGCTTATGAAGTGACGGGAACTTACCCTCATGATCAATTGGACTATGCTTGGAAAACCTTGATGCAAAACCATCCTCATGACAGTATCTGCGGCTGTTCTGTCGATGAAGTTCACCGGGAAATGATGCCTCGTTTTGAAAAAGCAAACGAAGTCGGTAAATATGTTGCAGACGAAGCGGTAGCGCAATTAACTGCTGCAATTGATACAAGCGCTTTTCCTGAAGGCAGCAAACCATTTGTCGTCTTCAATACAGGGGGCACTGTCCGCAGTGGCTTGGCTACTTTGGAAGTCGAATTGGAGCGCAAGACCTTTGCTGAAGGCGTACCAGGACGTTTGTACAAAGCCTTGAAAGAACTGGCACCGAAAACTTACCATGTAGTCAATCAAAAAGGGGAAGTCGTTGCAGCTGAAATCAGTGCAGAAGACGTTCATTTTGATTATGATCTGCCAAAAGATCGTTTCCGGATTCCTTATATGGAACGCTTCGTGAATGTGGCGGTTGAAGTCAGTGAGTTGGCGCCTTTTAGCTGGGAAACTTTTGCATTGGTAGAAGGTCCGGCTCGGACTGCGGGGGATGCTTTGGTGAAAGCTGACGGCCGTATCCTGGAAAATGACTTTGTCAAAGCTGAGATCAAAGCAGATGGTTCCTTGTCTGTACTGGACAAAAAGCTGGCTCGTCAGTTGGACGGCTTGTTGGTCTTTGAAAACATCGGGGATATCGCGAATGAGTATATTTTTAAAGCGCCAGAAGGGGACAAAGCACTGTTGTCAACTGATTTTCCTCACACGGTAGAGATTGTGGAAAACAGTGACCTGCGGGGTGTAGTTCGTTTGAGCAGCCAAATGATGATTCCGGCGTCAGCTGATCACCTGTTGGAAGAAGAACAAAAGGCGGTCATTGATTTCCGTTTCCGTAAAGCAGGGCGCTCTGAACAACTGATTCCTTTCACTATCGAAACACTGATTACAATTGATCGTCAAAATGCTGATGTGCAGTTTGAAACAACAGTGGACAATCAAGCCAAAGACCATCGCCTGCGGGCCTTGTTCCCAACGACTTTAGCTGTCAATACCCATGAAGCTGACAGCATTTTTGAAGCGGTGACTCGACCAAACAAAGTATCTTCCCACTGGCAAAACCCAACCAATCCGCAGCATCAACACGCATTTGTCAATTTGCACGATGACAATTTCGGTGTGACAGTGAACAACTATGGATTGAATGAATATGAAATCGTAGAGGATACCATTGCCTTGACGCTGTTGCGTTGTACGGGTGAATTAGGTGACTGGGGTTGGTTTGCGACACCAGAAGCGCAGTGCTTGGGTCGCCATACGTTCAATTACGGGATTGCATTCCACGGTGCTCCTGAGACTCGTTACGAAACTTACAAGCGGGCACAAGCCTTGCAAGTACCGCTAACTGCCCGACAAACTGGCCGCCACGAAGGTCAGCTGCCAGCGGTTAAAACCTATGTGGCTGTTGAAGGAGCAACTTTTGCGATTACTGCTTTGAAACGTCGCCGGGAAGATGAGATTGCAGTTTTGCGAGGCTACAATCTGGCGGCTGAAACGACACCGATTTCTGTCAAGAAGGATGGTGCCAAAGAGTTGCATCTGTTAAACTTACTGGAGGAAGAACAAGCAGACACCGTTCTTGATGTTTTGAATCCTTACGAAATCCGGACAGTCGGTATCGTAGAATAAAAAACGGTGCTGTCTGCTGTCTCAGTGGGTTGGAAATTTTTCCAGCGGCGGAGCTTTGCGGGCAGCACTGCTTTGTTTTGTTCGACCGGCAGTACAATCAGGATCTGCCGACTACCAAATGAAAGCGAGCGTGAAACGTGATGACTTATTACGGCGGTATCGAAGCTGGCGGGACGAAATTCGTCTTGGCGGTTAGTGATGAAAACTTCAACATTGTGGAAAGAACGAGTATTCCCACCACGACACCAGAAGAAACACTGGAAAATGTCTTTGCCTTTTTTGATCAATTTGAGATTGCGGCAATGGGGATCGGCTCATTCGGTCCTATCGGCATTGATCCTAAAAAGGACAGCTATGGCTATGTCTTGGCAACACCGAAAAAAGGCTGGGCACAATATGATTTTCTCGGCAATATGAAAGAGCATTATCCGACGATTCCTTTTGCTTGGACTACCGACGTGAATGCAGCGGCATATGGTGAACTGAAAAAAGGTGCGGCACAAGGAAAGAGCAGCTGTCTGTATCTGACAGTCGGCACGGGGATTGGCGGCGGAGTCGTCATTGACGGCAAAGTATTCTCTGGCATCTCACATCCAGAAACCGGGCATATCCATGTCAAACGCCACCCTGACGATCGCTACGAAGGCACGTGTCCTTTCCACAAAGACTGTCTGGAAGGCTTAGCAGCAGGCCCGTCATTGGAAGCGCGTACGGGAATCAAAGGCCAGGATTTGCCGGAAGACCATCCAATCTGGGATATTCAAGCCTATTATATCGGTCAGGCATTGATGACTTATGCGTTGACATTTGGTCCTGAAATCATGATTTTGGGTGGCGGCGTAATGAATCAAGACCACCTGCTGTTGAAGATTCGTCAACAGTTTGTCAATCAGATGAACGGCTATATGGAAACTCCGGAAGCCAGTGAATATATCGTTCGTTGGGCATTGCCTAATGAAAGTGGCATTACCGGCTGTTTATTGCTGGCAGCAGACGCATTGGCAGAACAATAATAGATAAAGAAGACCCACAGAGTTAGCGGCATGTTCAGCACTCTGTGGGTCTTTTGCTATTTTAAGGGATTGTCCTGCAGGCGGTTTTGCAGGGGAAATTATGAGGGAAACTTCCAAAAGGCATTTTTTTCAGCACTATCAGCTACTGAGAAGTTTGCATTATAATAAAGAGAAGACACTTCCATAAAAAAACTGTGGAAGTGCCTTCTCTTTTACTTGTTAAGAATTTCAAACACAGACTTTCCTTGCTTTCATCACGCTTAAGTCAGCGTCGTTCACTTCTCTTTGTAAATAGGGCTAGTTTTCTTGCAGAAACTTATATACAACAACTATCGCACGTCTTTTTGGTGGAGCTTCTTTGTTTAATCGATTGAAATGTCCGCCGGTTACCACTTAAAAATGATTTGTGTCACAGCGCTTGTTGTAGCGTTATGGTCGCTCGCTGAAGCCACTGGTTGTCATTGATGGCTAGCTAAAAGTGGCTGCTGGTAGAATTCTTGCCGGCAGAAAGATTCGCAATTTTAGCGATTTAGACACCACCTGTCAAAAAGACCCGGTGCTCACCATAATCCAGGAGCTGCTGTCAATTCAAGTCTTTGGTCGGTGAAGGGATGCTTCAAAATGAGTTGGTATGCATGCAGCTGCAGACGATCACCAGATTGTCGCCGATTATACAGCGGATCCCCGACGATAGGATGGCCGATTGAGGCAAGGTGAACACGAATTTGATGGGTACGACCGGTATCAAGTACACAGAAGATCCGGCTCTCTTTTTGCGTATGGGCAGAGACGTTAATGTGGGTGACTGCCACTTGTCCACCGCGTTCATCAATGACCCGTTTCCGGCGATCATGGCGATCACGGCCGATTTTCTTGGTGATGGTCAAATCTTTTGTAATAGGACCTTCCACTACGGCTTGATAGCGACGGTAAATCTGTTTTTCTTCCAAGAGTCGCCCTAAGATAGGTAAGACTAACGGGTTTTTAGCAAAAAGAATCGCACCGGACGTTTCTTTATCTAGCCGATGGACGACATAGGGTTGTTGATCTTTTTGCTTCAAATAAGCTGCCAGGTCGTTGAAAAGGGTCCCAGTTTCTTTCGGCTGATTGGGATGAGTCTTGATGCCGGCGGGCTTATCCACAACAATCAGGTGATCATCTTCATAAAGTGGGCGAATCGCTGCCGCGTTTCCGGATACCACCGGCTGATAGTTATAGTCACCTTCTTCTAAACGTAGTGTAATGCGGTCGCCGGGGCCAACTTCCTGATGAAACAGTGCGGCTTCACCGTTGATCTGAACATTTTTTCGGATGCGCAGGAAATGCCGGACTTTCCGGGGAACAAGCCACTGAGATTCCAATAGTTCCCGCAGCGTAAGTACAGGTTGGGTAGTGGGCAATTCGATGGTATATTCCATAAAGGTTCCTTCCTTGTATTTTTCTTTAGCAAAAGTATAGCATTTTTAACAGTTATTTAAGAAAAAAGTGACACTTTTACGGCTTTTCAATGCTAAAATAGCGGCTATGAGTACATTTGGCTCCTATCAAAATCGTCACTAGGAGCACTATCGGACCAAAGTCCTATGTTGGGAACAAAAAATCGTGCTACACTTTGATTTGGCAACATATCAGCCATTATTCTAACGCAATTTCAAGTTGCCGCAAAGCCCTCGTCCGATTTTGTAACTCAGAGACAAGGGATTATTTTGAATCCTCTGAGGAAAACCATTTTTAGCAAAGATCGGTCTAATAAGGGAATATTACCGAGAAAGGAAGCAAATCCATGGATTTTAACCAAATATGGACCAAGATCAAAGGTGCACTGGCGCATTTCTGGCAGTGGCTAAAACCTTATCTGGTTCGTTTTCACCGAGCTCGAAAGCGAGTCTGGAAACAGTACCATGTCAATAAGATCTTACTTTTGTTTATGCTATTGGCATTTTTGATTACCTCCAGCTATCTTTTTTATCTGTCTAAGCAAGTAGACGTGGGTAGTCTGGAAGAAAGTATGAAAACTTCTACGGTAGTGTACGACAATAAAGATGAGGAAGCTGGCAAGTTGCTATCACAAAAAGGGACTTATGTTTCCTTGGACAAGATTTCGCCCCTCATCAGAGACGCTGTAATTTCAACAGAAGACCGTAGTTTTTACGATCATCGAGGCTTTGATATCAAGGGGATTGCCCGTGCAGCTTTGCGTGTCCTGAAAAATGGGGATACTTCCGGTGGCGGTGGTTCCACTATTACCCAACAGTTGGCAAAAAATGCCTACCTCAACCTCGATCAGACTTTTAGCCGCAAAGCCAAGGAGCTGTTTTTGGCTATTGAGATCGAAAAAAAATACTCAAAAGACCAGATTTTAGAAATGTATCTAAACAATTCCTACATGGGTAACGGGGTGTGGGGGATGCAAGATGCGGCATTGAAATATTTCGGTGTCAACGCTTCTGATGTGAATCTCACACAGGCAGCGACACTGGCGGGAATGCTGAAAGGACCGAACATCTATAACCCGATTGACAGTGTCGAGTGGGCGAATAAACGTCGAAATACAGTGCTTTCGGTGATGGCAGATAATGGGAAAATCACTAGCGAACAGGAAAAACAAGCAGCTGCTGCCAATATTGGCGACTATGTTTCTGATGGGTACTCTCAGTCGGATAAAGGCTATAAATACCCATTTTACTATGATGCTTTGATTGACGAGGCGGTCAATGACTATGGTCTGGAAGAAGCTGATATTTTGAATAAGGGGTATAAAATTTATACTTCGCTGGACCAAAATATGCAGTCGGCCATGGAAAACACCTATGCACAAGATTACGTCTTTCCAGATCCCGAAACGGCTGATGGGGAACGGCCACAGTCAGCGACGATTGCTATCGATCCTAATAGCGGCGGCGTTCAGGCATTAGTCGGTCGTCGGGGGGAACATGTTTATCGCGGGTTTAACTTTGCGACACAAATGCGCCGCTCACCAGGGTCTACTATTAAGCCATTGGGTGTTTATACGCCAGCTTTAGAAGCCGGCTATGAGCCTGCTGATCTGCTCAAAGACCAGAAGCTGGACTTTTACGATGTGAAAAACTACAGCGGCACCTATTCTGAATCTGGTGAGGTTCCGATGTATCAAGCTGTTGCTAACAGTCTGAATGTACCGGCAGTTTGGCTGCTCCACGAAATTGGTCTGGACAAAGGGTTCAAAAAGACCAAAGAATTCGGTCTTTCCTTGAGTGAAAAAGACAAGTATTGGGGGGGCGTTGGTCTAGGCGGTCTGGAAAAAGGGGAATCACCGATGACCATGGCCGCGGCCTATGCCGTATTTGCCAATGGGGGCACTTACTACAAGCCCCATCTAATCCGTAAAATTGTGGATTCAAAAGGCGCTGTAATCGTAGACAACACGACTAACGGCAAGCGAATCATCTCTCAAGAAACCTCTAATCAGATGACCAGCATGTTGTTGGGTACCTTCTCCAACGGGAGTGCCGCCGCGGCCAATCCCGGCTACACAATGGCTGGTAAGACCGGTACTACCGAAACCAATTTCGATGCACAATTGGTCAACGATCAATGGATTATTGGTTACACGCCAAATGTGGTAATTGCCAGCTGGTACGGATTTGAAAAAACCAGCAAGGATCATTACCTTACCAGTGCTGCAGGTCAAGGGGTGGGACAAGTCTTCCGGAATGTCGCAGCCAATGTGCTCCCTTATGTGAAGGAAGGCGCCTTTCCAGTTGTTGATGCCTATCAGACTGAAGGCAAAGTCGTCAAGACAGAGGACTACCAAGAGTACAAAGAAGAACAGGAAAAACCAGATTGGCAAAAACAAGTGGAAGACTTCGGCGAAAAAGCCGTAGATGGCATTTCTGATTTCGGACACAAGCTCAAAGAAGGCACCAAAGAGCTTTTCGGGGGGCTTTGGGACAAAATAAACGGACGCTAGAGTTAAGCAATCACTTAGCTAAAAATAACAAAAAAGGCCGCTCTCATGGAATATTCGAGGGGCGGCTTTTTTTGTTATCTTATGACTTTGAATTCGAATCTGTAGCAGAGGTATCTCCGGAAATATTTTTCCCGGTTGTCTTTTTCGGTCGAGGGCCGTGCTTTTTGGAAATGTTAAGCAAGCGGGCATGGGCCTGCTGAACATTTTGCCGTGTACGGTCTTGACTGGAGGAGAGTTCTTCTTGGTATTTTTTCTTAGCCTTCTGGAGCTGACTATTCAACTTTTTAATCGTTTTTGGATCAGTTTCTTGCTGCAGTGCAGTTTCCAGTTCCGTCATCTCAGTTTGAATCGGCTGCAGATGACACCAGAGCCGTTGTTGTTCCTGATCCTGTCGCTTTTTGAAGCGCTCTTGCGTTGCTGACAGTTTGTGGTCGATGGCCTCTTGTTCGTCATCCAGACGTTGAAGTTGCGTTTTTAGTGCGGCAATCTCATTTTCGTCGGTAGCTGTTTTCAAACGCTGAGTCAGATGTTCTTGCTCGCTAGTCAAGCGTTGTTGCCATTTGCGGTCAAAACTTTGCCACCAATCCGGTCGTTCACCCTGTTGTTGCGACGGATCATCTTCAGCACCATCACCGCGACCGGCTAAAGCTGTCCGCAACAAGGTTCCGTATTTCTGCCAGTTGTTTTGCCAAACTTGGTGAGGGTCCTCTTGATAAAATTCCCGTTGATCGGTGCCCATTTGCTGCAAAAATTCGGTTTCTTCGTGATCCACAGCATTCTGAAGGAAATCCAGTACCGGCAAAATCATATAGACGATGAGACTGAATCGAGGAAAGAATAGTCCAACAATCAGCAGCAAGATTCGCGAGGCGATTAAGGCGATTCCTCGACGGCGGACGTTGTCAATTTCCTCTTTTGGTGTTTGTTTCTCCTGGACAGCTTGTTTAGTCAATGTATTCAGCAATAATTCAGTCAAGAAGACCACAAACAGTGTTAAGACCCCGTACATCATCAGTGTAGACTGTGAAGTTTCTTCAATCAAAACGTCAGTCGCTTTGGGAACCAACGACAAGAGGAACAACGACATCAAATAAATTACCAAGTCTTTGTTGGTAACCTCGGTTACTTTGTTGAAACGCTGCGCTGTCTGGAACCAGATGTTAGCTACAAAACAAAAGCTGATAAAATAGATTCCAATCGTCATGAACAGTGGGGCTAACTGGATGTGGCCATTGACGACTTTGACTGGAAACTCAACCACCATGACGGTTAAAATGATTGCAATCACGGCGTCACTGAATAAAATCACCCGTTCTTTCACAAAACCACCTGCTTTCTTTTAAAGACTACTGTTTTTCGTCGAAATAGACAACTGAAACGAAACGGAATCAAACTGCGCTTCTGAAAATGAAGAAAGAAGGGTTTGTTTTTTTCTAAAAGGCATCACGGACTGTCCCTTTCCTGTGGTTTTGCACTTGTTTCATGCTACAATAGAAGTATCTTTTAAGAAGCGAGGGACAACCATGGCAAATATCTATGATACAGCGAACAGTTTAGAAAAAGAAATCCGTGAGTCACAACAATTCGGAGACTTGAAAGAATCATTTAACCGTCTGAAAGAAAACGAAGAAGCTTACAACTTGTTCAAAGAATTCCAAGGCCTGCAACAAAGCCTGCACCAAAAAATGATGGCCGGCGAAGAAATTTCCGAAGCTGATGCTGCAGCTGCACAAGAAATGACCAGCAAAATCCAAAACGAAGAACTGATTGGTCAATTGATGCAACGGGAGCAAGCTTTCAGCACCGTGTTGGATGACTTGAACCGCATCATCACCGGTCCAATCCGAGAACTTTACAATCCAGAAGCTTAAAACAATCACCCTGCTAGTTTAAAACTCTTTGCCAGAATTTGGCGGAGAGTTTTTTTGATACATAGAAAGCGACTTTTTAAAGAAAAATGACGATATCCTTGCAAGTGGGTACTGATGCGTCTAACGTATTTTTCGAGGAAAATTGGCCTTAAAAACACAAAAATCAGATGGGAACAAATTTTCGTATTTTACTGACGACAGAAAAGGAAAATGTTAGAATAAAGGAAGTATTCGGGGCTTCCCGAACAAAAGAAAGCAGAAATGAGGAGAACTGATGCTGCGCTTTATCCATGCTGCCGATCTGCATTTCGATCGGAGTTTTGAAGGACTCAAGGGACTTTCTGAAGAAGCGGTCCACCTGCTGCCGGAGCGCAATCGGCAGATGTTAGACAATCTTGTGGCGACGGCCATCGCTAAAGAGGTGGATTTCGTCTTGCTGGCAGGCGATACCTTTCACCAAGCAAAGCCTTCTTTGAAAGCGCAAGGGGCATTGATGGAGGCCCTCCAAACCTTGGAGACAGCCGCCATTCCCGTATTTTTGAGTTTTGGTAATCATGATTATTATAAAGCAGATCGTTACTGGTTTGCTTTTCCCAGTAATGTCCATTTGTTCACAGAAGCACGCGCCCGTTCTTATGACGGAGTGACTAATCAAAAGGAGAGCTACCGGATTAGTGGCTTCAGCTACGAGACTGCTCATCTAGAGCGGGGGCTGGTAGCAGATTTTCCAAGCCGAGGAAGCGAAACTTATGCAATCGGCATGTATCACGGAGATCCGACAGCTAGTGTCTATGCCCCTTTCTCGATTGGAGAAATGAAGGCTAAGGGCTATGATTATTGGGCGCTGGGGCATATCCACGTACCGACAGTCTTGAGTGAAGCGCCACCGATTTTATACCCGGGGACACCTCAAGGACACAGCCGCAAAGAAACTGCCGGTGGCTTTGTAGAATATGTCGAACTGACACCTGGAAGCTGCCGTCGAGAAGCACTGCCGGTTGCCGCTGTTTTTTGGCGTGAAATATCCTTTACCGCTAACTATTCTGACAGAAAACAGCTGTTGGCGGATTTGGAGCAACAACTGCGATCGTTGGCGGAAGATCGCGCATTGCTGGTCACTGTCCAACTGACTGATAGTCAGTTGGATCCGCAAACGACAGCGGCAATTGAAAACGGCGAATTGCAGCATTATTTGAATCAGTTATTGTGGCGAGATTCTGAGATTCAGATCGCGTCATTGCAAATTAGTGAAGAAACCGCTACCAGAGGAGACAAGCCAGTGTTGTCAGCGGCTCGAACCGCTCAGCATTTGGCAGTTTATCAAGACCGGCAGATCTTTGGGGAACTCGTAGAAGAACTCTATCGACACCCCGTGGCTGGTGAACTTTTGCAGAGCTATCCCGATTATCAAAAAGAAGTTTTGGCTGCAGCCGCGAAAAATTTGGCGGCGGATTTTGCATTGGAGGATGACGAAAGATGAAGCTGATCAAATGCGAAATCACCGGCTTTGGCCGATACCGTGGTGAACAGGTTACCTTTTTTACAGGCAATCAGCTACTTTATGGACCCAATGAAATCGGCAAGTCCACCTTGTATCAGTTTATTCAAACGATGCTTTTCGGTTTTCCTGCACGCCGTGGTCGGCAACGGGATTATACCCCAAAGGACGGAACGGCTTTTGGCGGTAAACTGTGGCTAGAGGCAGAGGGTATCGGGGAAGTCTGTATCGAGCGTTACAAACTGGTGGATCGCGGCCGAGCCAAAGTGACAATCGGTGAGACTGTCGGAGATGAAGAGCTTTTGAAGCAGGTGCTGCGAGGGCTGACTCCGCAATTATTCAGTGATGTATTTACCTTTCAGCAAGAACAGCTTTCACAATTGGAACACCTGCAGGAAAATGAGTTGCAAGAAGCGCTGATTTCTTTGGGAATCACCGGCAGTCGTCAACTGATGGCAGCAGGCCAGCGTTATCAAACAGAAAATCAAAAACGCTATAAGCCACGGGGAACCCGCCTGCCTATCAATGAACAACTGGTTCGCTGGCAACAGCTGAGTCGTCAAATTAGAGAAAAAGAAGCACTGGAGGCAACCGTGCAAGAGCGCTTTGCTCGTCAGTCACAGGCCGCCAAACAGCTGCAGACAGTCCGACGCCAACTGAAAAAGCAACAAGAAGAACAACTGATTTTGAAAGACCGCCAGCTGCACTGGAGTCAATACGAGGAGTGGCAAACCCTTAAGCAGCTGACAAAAGTGCAGGATACGCCTGAACTCAGTGCTTCACAGCAGCGACAATTACAGGAAATTTATCAGGAAAATCAGAGTCTGACCCAGCAATTGGCAAATGTTGATCAGGAGTATCACCGGGCCAAGCAAGCAGAAACAGTGACACCTCAGTATGAATTTTATTTACAACACGAGCAGATTATCAAAGAGCTGCTGAAGCGGCAGGTGGAAGGGGTTCGCTTGACGGACAGCTTTCATCAGGATTTGGCTCGCCAACAACAGTTGTTAGAACAAATCGAGAAGCTGGAAAGTCGCTACGGTTGGCAGTTGGACCTGCCGGAACAATTAGACTTAAAAGCTGCTGACGAGCTGATCAACACGATTCGCAAGCAAGCAGAAGACTTGCGCAATGTGAAGATGCAACAAGAGTGGCTGGCGGCACAACCAGTCACCACCTTAACCTTCACTTCTGAACGTACAGGAGAAGCTGGAAGCAAAGAAAATCGCCGCAGCAATCAAAAAAGAGTTTCTGACTATTCGCTGGCTTTTTCGATTTTACCGGCACTGGCTTTTTTGTTGGCAGGGATTTTCATTTTTCCCAATCATAAAGCAATTTTTGGCGTGGCTGCTATTGTTTGCGGGGTGGCGGGTAGTTGGTATTTTTATCATCGGAAACAGCAAAAAGCCCTTCACCAGGTTTTGGGCAAGCCGACCACAGCAGCTGAAAATGAAGCTGTTGCGACTGATTTGACTCAAGAGGATCAGCAAGTCCAGCGACAGGAGGAACTAGCCGCTTTGTCACAGCAAATGCAGCAGTTGTCGGAGTCTTTGCAGCAGTTGGCTACGAGGCTGGCAAAACTGTTGGCAACTGCTGCAACGGCACCGATTCTGGCGGACAGCTATAGCTACCAACAAGATTATCTGCGGTATCATCAGTACCTTACCGAACTGGAGCAGGTAACATCGCAATTACAAAAACAAGATCAGGCATACGGAGATCTTACAGCAGAATTTGATTTTGCTGCGGCCTGGCTGCCTTTACAGGAGTTGGATTTGGTTCAACGCTTCGAATTTCTACAACAGTTGGATCAAAAGCTAATCCGGCAAAAGCAGTTGCACGGCCAGCAGCAGACCACTCTTTTAGCAGAGCAGCGGCAACAGTTGACCTTGCAGCAACAAGCCTTGGAGAAAAAAGCCGAGCCGCTACTACAGGCGACCACGACAGACAGTCTGTCAGCCATTCCCCAACGATTGCAGGCCGTGCAACAGATGCAAGGACAACAACAGCGTTTGGAAGAGCTGCAAAACGTTTTAGCTCCCCTTTTTCCACAGCCAATCTCGCATCAAGAGCTGCGGGACCACTCAGAGACAAATCAGCAAACAGGACGGCGCTTGCAAGAAGAAGAAACGGCTCTTTTAGAAGAGTTGCAGCGGCAAAACGTTCAGTTGGAGGTTTTGCAAAAAGACGGCACCTTAGACGAGCTGCGGCAGCAACAGGCGGAGCTGGAAACAGAACTTTACGAAGAGCTGGTGCAATGGGGGGGCCGCAAGACAGCACAAGCGGCGCTGACAGATTTAGCGACAGATTTGTCACAACAACAACTGCCGCAATTACTAGAAGCTGCCGGCAATTATTTGGAGATATTGACAGAAGGCCGCTATCGCCAGTTGAGCTTTTTTGAAGGACAGCTGGTTCTGCGAGAGAGCAGCACTGGACAGGAAGCGACAATTTTTGAACTTTCTACAGGGACTAAAGACCAGCTGATTATGGCTGTTCGTTTCGGCTATCTGCAGTTGCAAAGCAGCCGTAAGCTCTCACCGGTGATTATCGACGACGGCTGGCTCCATTATGACAGTCGCCGCAAAAGACAATTGGCACAATTATTTGCCCGATTCGGAGAAAATTACCAGGTGATCTGTTTGTCTTCTGATAGGGAAATGGTAAGCTATTATCAGGAGCTTTCCCAACCGGTACTCCAGCTGGGGAAAACTGAAAAATAACCACTGTAACATAACAGTTCCTACATTTAAGTACGACTTCCGAGGAGGAGATTTCCATGACTAAAATCCGTGAAATGACCGTCGACCAGGAATTTCAAGGGTATTATCTGATCAAAAATGCCGAGGTGCGCTTGGCAAAAAATGGTAAAAAATTCATTGCTTTCACTTTTCAAGATACCACTGGAACAGTAGACGGCAAGTTTTGGGATGCATCAGAAGAAGAGATTGAACGCTTTGAGCCTGGAAAAGTCGTGGCTCTTCACGGCAAGCGGGAAACCTATAACGGCCAACCGCAAGTCAAGATCATGCAATTGCGCCTGACAAAAGCAGATGAGCCGACTGATCCAACGCTGTATATGGAGCGGGCACCTATTAAAAAAGACGATTTGGAAGAAGAAATCAACCAGACGCTTTTTGAAATCATCAATCCCCACTGGAATCGTATTGTGCGTTTTCTTTTGAACAAGTACCAAAAAGAATTTTTTGAATACCCAGCGGCCAAACGCAATCACCATGCATTTGCCAATGGATTGGCTTACCACACGGTCTCCATGTTGCGATTAGGAAAAGCTATCGTCAAAGAATATCCTGATTTGAATGCATCCTTGTTGTACGCAGGGATTATTATTCACGATCTGGGCAAAGTATTGGAGCTCACCGGACCGATGGCAACAGAATATACTGTTGCCGGCAATCTGATTGGGCACCTGGTTTTGGTGGATGAAGAGATTACTAAAGCGTGTCTGGCGCTAAAATTTGACGACCAGGAAGAAGACATTATCGTCTTACGCCACATGGTTTTATCCCATCACGGACTGTTGGAATACGGTTCGCCGGTACGACCACGAATTATGGAAGCTGAAATTTTGCATCAAATCGATAACCTGGATGCTTCGATGCAAATGATGCTGACCTCTATTCGACAAGCAACACCGGGAGAATACACGGACCGGATTTTTGGAATGGATAACCGCAGCTTCTATGTACCAAAAGATGTCTGAGCTGCCGCAATTGGACACCCGGGCTGTTCAGAAAGCCGTTTACCAGAATAAAGTAGCGCACCATTTCAATGTGACGGATGTCGATTTGGAATTTTTGCTGCTTTACGGTGAAGTAGGGGAAGCAGTAGAAGCTTATCACAAAAAAAGTCGAGAAGAGTTGGCAGCTGAATTAGCTGATGTGGCAATCTACTTGTTGGGAATGGCGGAGATCCTTGAAATCGACTTAGGAGCTGCTGTCAATAAAAAAATGGCTTATAATCGGATCCGCAAAGACCATGAAAACTAAAAAATAAAAAGAGAAGTCCCTTCCACTGTTTTTACTGGAAGGAACTTCTCTTTTTATTGTGGCTAACGTTTCAAAGGACGGTGACTAGACAACTGTCACAAATTCGTTTGGTAAGCTTATTTAGAGGATTCAGTTGTAGAAGACTCAGCTGTGGTTGATTCAGCAGTAGAGCTTTCAGCTGTTGAAGAATCAGATTCTTTTGTAGAGCTTTCTTTAGTGTCTGCAGTTGATTCAGCAGTTGAACTTTCCGCAGCATCAATGTAAGTAGACAAGACATCAGCAAATGTAGAGTCTTTGATCTTCACGTTCGCTTTTTTCAGTTCTTCACCGATTATTTTATTACGGAAAGTACTGTCATTGAGGTAGGTATTCGTAGCAATTTCTTTCAGTTCTTTGTCGTATTTTTCCATGTCGTTGCCTTTAGGTGTGTTTTTCACCATTTTAACGATGTAGTAGTTTGTGACAACATTGTAGGAAGAATCGTAACTGCTATCTGTGATGACATCAGAAATTTCGCCGTCTTTCAGCTTGTAAGCCGCTTGTTGAACCGCGCTGGAGATGGTAGTGGATTGGGAGTCAAATTTAGTTTTGCCACCGTCTTCTTTGTAAGTCGTGTCGGTATTTTTGTCGTTTTCTTTAGCGATTTTGCCAAAATCAGCGCCGTCTTTTTTAACTTCTTCCAACAGGGCTTTGGCATCATCTTCAGAAGCGGCGGTCATCAATTGAACTTCAACTTCTGGGTGGAAACTATCCCAAGCTGTTTTGATGTCGGCATCCGTTAATTTGATGTGGGATTTCAAGCCTTCTTGGAAAGCTAAATTTTGTTTAATCAGCTCTTTGTAGCTTTTTTCTGTCAGACCGCTGGATTTCAATGCAGTGGCAAATTGATCGCCCATGGATTCTTTTGTTTCATTGAACTGTTTGTCGACGTCTTTATCGGAAACTTTGTCGCTGTAAGCATCGTCAAAGACTTTGGAAACGATCATTTCAGAGACGGCTTGTTTGCTTTCATCGGAAGTTTTTACATGGTCGTAAAAGTCTTGGACTGAGATAGTCGCACCTTTCATAGTTGCGATCTTTTCACCGCCAGTATTTGATGAACAGGCTGCCAAGGTCAAAACGCTCAAGGCGCTGATTGCAGCAATTAACATTTTCTTTTTCATTTGTAGGTTGCACTCCTGTAGTCATTATTTTCACATGCACTATCATACCACAATCCGTTTTCAAAAAAAAAGGGGCGCCGTGATCTTTCAAACAAAATTCACAGTTTCCCCTTTTTTTGGCGTTCTTTTTTTAAGATTGTTTATCGGACTTTGCGGGTTCCAGTTGCGCCACATGGTCATTTAAGACCTGCACTTGTTTTTTGATGCGGGTGATACGAGGCTCTGCCTGAAATTTGAAGGCTTCGATGTCTTGTTGCAATCCTTTAGTTAACTCAGGGATCATCGTAGCCGTGAGAGATTGTGTTTCTTTGGCGGCGTTTGTGAAACGCTGCAGACTGCGATTGAGGTCTTCTTGGGTGTCGGCGGCTTCTTCTAAATCAATGGCTAACTTGCGCCGAGTTTCATTGCCGCTACGGGGAGCAAAAAGCAACCCAAGACTTCCTCCCAAAAGTGAACCAAAAAGCAGTCCTTTGAAAAAGTTTTTGATCATGGTCATCCTCCTTGGGTAGCACTGGTTATAAAGCTTGTTTAATTGTTTCTGCGATTGTCGTCATCTCTGCGGGGCTGTATTGTTCCATATGGTTGCCAAAATGCATGGAGAAATCATCTTCCTTGCTGTAACGAGGTATCAGATGAATATGGCTGTGGAAAACAGATTGGTAAGCCAGTTCTTTGTTATTGTTGATGATGTTCAAACCTTCAGCATCAGGAAAGGCTTTTTCTAAGGCCTTGGCAATCTTGGGAATGCGGGCAAAAACCGCTGCCGCCAGTTTTTCATCGTATTCAAAAATATCGGTGACATGTTTTTTTGGAACCACCAGCGTATGACCTTTTGTCACTTGGGAAAGGTCTAAAAAGGCGTAGACAGCCTCGTCTTCGTAGACTTTGTAGCTGGGGATTTCACCAGCGACGATCTTGCAGAAAATACAGTCCTTCATGTGCAACACTCCTTTATTTAGCTTATGATAAAGCTTTACCAAACAGTCATAATGAGCCGGCAAGCTTTCTTTTCTCATAAGAATTTCCGCGTTTTCCTGATAGCAGGACACAAGTCTACTTTATCATAATTTTCCTCAATAAGAGAGAGAAATACCCCGCAGCGAATCAATCATGTATAATTGTAGTGATGCCACGTGCATTGAAGGGACCATTTGAAAATGGTCCGCCAAGTTCTTGAATAAAGGAAGGAGCGTCTGGCATGTCTTTTTTCGGCAAACTGGATTTCAATGACCTTTCGGATACCGATCAGGCCATTTATCATTACATGTCTTCAAACAGTGACAAAATTCCTTATATGCGAGTACGGGAAATCGCTAACGAAAGCCATACTTCGGCTTCCTCAGTGATGCGCTTTATTCGCAAGTTGGGGTATGACAGTTTTTCTGAATTTAAAAGCTATTTTCGAGTGGAGCAGACGCCGGCCAATACCGATGAAGTATTTGCGGCAATCAAAGCCTTAAATCCGGACAGCTTTCCCCGGGATCTGGAAGCCACGCTATTAAATATCAGTGAACGAATTTTGGAATCAGAAAATGTCATCTTTTTCGGTATGGGGTCATCTGGTTCCATGTGCGAATATGCGGCTAGACGTCTGGCAGTGCTGGGCTGCAACAGCTTTGCACTAACGGATCCTACTTACCCCTTGATGTCTAAATTGAAAAATACTTCCGACAATATGCTGGTCGTACTTTCTGTTACTGGTAACACAACAGAAATCGTGGAGATCGTCAATGGCTTTCGCCGTAACGATGACACAACAATTGTGGCCATTACCAGCGATGTCAATTCTACCCTTGGAAAAATGGCCGACTATGTTTTGGACTATCGCATCGAGGTACAGCGGGTAAATAAACACGAAGATCTCACCAGCCAACTGCCTTGCTTGTTTTTGATTGAATCTTTGACTAATTCACTGCAGCGCTTGTTGGGGTAGTCGCCGGCTGCTTCAAAACGGGTTACTTTAAACAAGTCGCTGACACAAGTAGAGCATTTTCCTGAAGTGTAACGCGGTGAGAATAGTTCTATCGCCGTCCTACAAAGAAAATATGAATAAGCGCGAGACATCAGCCAACGGGTATCTTCCATTAATTGAGTGGGAGATGTCCGTTTTTTTCATGATCAAAAATATTAAGAAAAGTCAGTATCAGTCAGTCTTTACCTGAATCAGACTGTTAGCTTTTTTCTACTTGAAAGACAGTCCAGATTACTTGCGGGGACTCAAAAAATGAGCAAGTGCCAGCGTAGCGGAAGTTCCCTTTTTAATTTCGCCGGTAAATCAGTCGCTGTCTTCGGTACGGCCGGTACCAATATGGTGTATATCCCAAAAGCCAGGTACATTTACCGGAAGCTGCGGATCACCTTGTACCTGAAAACGTTTTTACTTATACTTTGGGCAGTCAAGTCCTACTAGGTTGCCAGCAAAAGTGTGCTGAGCCGGTAGCAGACTTTCCGGCTGTAAAACAAAAGCAGGGTGTTTTGCAGACCATTAGAAAAAAGGTGAATAAAATGAATAAAACATTTCCAGAAGAATTCTTGTGGGGCGGTGCAGTAGCGGCTCACCAGGTGGAAGGCGGTTGGAATGAGGCGGGTAAAGGCTTGAGTATCGCAGATGTGATGACAGCCGGAGGAAATGGCATTCCCCGAAAAATCACTGATGGTGTGTTGGCGGATGAATATTATCCCAACCATGAAGCCATCGATTTTTATCATCGTTACAAAGAAGATATCCAGCTGTTTAAAGAATTGGGATTAAAAGCTTTCCGAACCTCCATCAACTGGACGCGGATCTTTCCTAAAGGGGATGAGACAGAGCCGAATGAAGCTGGGCTGCAATTTTATGATGAGTTGTTCGATGAGCTGTTGGCAAATGGAATTGAGCCGGTAATCACCCTTTCTCACTTTGAAATTCCCTATCATTTATATGAAACATACGGCGGATTTCGCAACAAAAAATTGATTGATTTCTTCCTTCATTATGCCAAGACAGTCATGGCTCGCTACCGCAACAAAGTAAAATACTGGATGACTTTCAATGAAATCAATAATCAAGCTGACGGGCAACATGAATTGCATACTTGGACGAATTCAGCAGTCAAGATTGCTGCTGGTGAAGACAAAGAAGCAATTATTTTCCAAGCCGCGATCAATGAATTGATCGCCAGTGCAAAAGTCGTCAAGGCAGGACATGAAATCAACCCTGACTTTATGATTGGCTGCATGATGGCTTATGTTCCGGTTTATCCGTATTCTTGCAACCCGGAAGATTTGATGGCTTCAGTAAAAGTCATGGATCGCCGTTTCTTTTACAGTGACATTCATGCTCGCGGCGTGATTCCAAGTTATGCGAAAACTTATTGGGAAAGTCGCGGCTTTACTATCGATGTCACGCCGGCTGAAGAAGCGGCATTGGCTGAAGGCTGTGTGGATTACATCGGCTTTAGTTATTACATGTCCGGAGCGGTTACTACCCTTCCAGACATTAAAGGAGAATCAATCGTAGAATTTCCTAACGCAAAAATGGTAGGAAATCCATATGTCAAAGCAAGTGATTGGGGTTGGCAGATTGACCCGGTAGGACTGCGCTATACCCTGAATATTGTCTATGAGCGCTATGGGCTGCCTTTATTCATCGTAGAAAATGGTTTTGGGGCTTACGATCAGGTGGCAGCAGACGGCAGCATCCACGATCCTTACCGCAGTGACTACCTGAAAGCACATATCCAACAGATGAAATTAGCAGTTACCGCAGACGGTGTCGACTTGATGGGCTACACTCCTTGGGGCATCATCGATTTGGTGAGCTTTGGTTCTGGTGAGATGGAAAAACGTTACGGTTTCATTCATGTGGATAAAGACAATCAGGGCAACGGCACGTTAGCTCGGAGTAAAAAAGACTCGTTTGGTTGGTATCAACAAGTGATTGCCACCAACGGAGAGGAGCTTTAAACATGGAAACAGCAAAATTGCAGGATCTTTTGCAAGAAATGACAGTCACCGAAAAAGTGGCGCAGCTCGTACAGCTGACGCCGGATTTCTTCAGTGAAGGCGGCGAAATCACTGGGCCGATGCAGGAATGGAATCTGACAGCAGAAAAGCTGTATCAGATTGGTTCCGTTTTGGGAACCCACACAGCAGAGCAAGTCTACCACATCCAAAAAGACTATCTGGCCCACAATCGTTTGCAGATTCCCTTAGTATTTATGGCGGATGTGATTCATGGCTATGAAACGATTTATCCGATTCCTTTGGCGCTGGCAGCCAGCTTTGATCCGGAAACAGTGGCAGAAGCAGCGCGTTTGTCTGCAAAAGAGGCCGCCGCAGCTGGCGTTCAGGTAACCTTTTCTCCCATGGCAGATTACATGAAAGATGCCCGTTGGGGACGGGTACTGGAGGGCAACGGCGAAGACCCGGTGCTTTCTGAAGCGCTGACTCGGGCATACGTGCGCGGCTACCAAGGAGCAGAAGGGGAATTAGCAGAAAACAAGGAACGACTGGCGGCTTGCGTCAAACATTTTATCGGCTATGGTGCTGCAGAAGGCGGTCGTGATTACAACACAGTAGACTTTTCCGACCTGGAAATGTACCGTAATTACTTGCCAGCTTTTCGAGGGGCAGTGGCAGAAGGGGCCAAACTGGTGATGACTTCTTTTAACACCGTGCGTGGCATACCTTCTTCTGCTAATAAAGAACTGATTCAGAAAATATTAAGAGACGAATTGGCTTTTGATGGCGTGTTAATCTCTGATTGGGCCGCAGTTATGGAATTAATCGCCCATCGAGTAGCAGCGGATCGCAAAGAAGCAGCACAGCTGGCATTTGAGGCCGGCGTCGATATGGATATGATGAGTGACTGCTATTTGACCGGATTAGAAGAATGGCTGGTTTCTGAAGAAGACCTCCGTCGATTGGATGAAGCAGTGATGCGTATCTTGCATTTGAAAAACGATTTAGGACTTTTTGAAGATCCTTACCGAGGATTGACTGAAGCAGGAATCACAGAAAAATTCGATGCCCGAGAAGTGGAAAAGTCGGTGCTGGAAACTGCTCATAAGACCCAAGTATTGTTAAAAAACCAAGAGGACTTGTTGCCACTTACCCCCGGACAAAAGGTAGCGTTGATTGGTCCAAAAGCTGATTCGCAAGATATTTTGGGGGCCTGGTCATGGATTGGCCAAACAAAAGCAGCTGTCTCATTAGCAGCCGGTCTGCAAAGCAAGCCGGTTGAGGTGACGCTGGTACCTTTTGTGGACGGACAAGTACTGACAGATGCCGAAATTGCTGCGGCTTGTCAAGCAGCTGAAAACCAAGATGTCGTAATCTTGGCTGTCGGTGAAACTTCTGAAGAAGCAGGTGAAGCCGCCAGCCTTGCAGACATTCGTTTGTCTCGTCGTCAACAAGAACTGATCCAAAAAGTCAGTGAAGTAAATCGGAATATTGTACTCGTCGTGTTCAGCGGTCGACCGCTGGCATTGACTGAGGTAGCAGAACAGGCAAAGGCCATATTACAAGTCTGGTTCCCAGGCAGCCGTGGTGGGCAAGCCATTGCGGATGTCTTGTTAGGAGACAGTGCACCTACTGGTAAATTGCCAATGAGTTTCCCTCGTTCTGTCGGTCAACTCCCACTAAGTTATCGGATGCTATCGACAGGTCGACCAATGACATCGGCAAATAGTGATCAGAAATACATTTCCCGCTATATGGATGAAGACAATACGCCGCTGTTTGCTTTCGGTCACGGCTTAACTTATGGTGAGCTGATTGCTGAAAAGACTCAGCTTTCAACTGCCGAATTGTCGGAAACAGGCACACTGACAGTATCAGTAACCTTGCGAAATCCAGGCAGTCGTTTTGTAACAGAAACAGTCCAATTATATATAGAAGATTTAGTAGCTGAAATTGCTTTGCCGATGATGGAATTAAAACAATGGCAGCAAGTTACAATCGCTGGTGGAGCGTCGCAGCAGCTCAGCTTTGCGTTGACTGAAAAAGATCTGCGCTATGTGCACAGTGATCTGACGATGCGAAGTGACAGTGGTGAATTCAATGTGTTTGTTGGCTTCAGTTCTGCTACTGCCAAAGAAGTAGGCAGCTTCCGATTAATCAAATGATTTTCACAAAGTCAGTGAAACGTATCAGATTCGCGGTGGTACGAGTTGTACCATCGTGGATCAGGTATCAAGACCGCGGTACAACAGCCACAACTACCATAAACGGTTGTTTTTGAAAACGTTTTTAATTATGATACAAATGTGATTAAGAAATGAAGATTTTTGTTCATCTCACAAATAAAAACGTTTTTATATAGAGGCTCTACCTTGCAGGCTTTCAAGGTAAAAAAGACTGTATCATAAGTCCAAAAATACCAAATCTTGCAAAAGTAAGAGGCTTAAACCGGGGGTGAAAAAACTGGTAACAAAACATCGAATCACCATCAGGGATGTAGCCAAAGAATCTGGCTATTCCATCGCAACAGTTTCCAAGGCCTTGAACGGCGTCGATGTGGTGAAACCCCACACGAAACAAAAAATTTTAGAAGCAGCTGAACGACTCCACTATGTACCCAATTTAATGGGTAAGCAGCTGAAAAACGCTCAGACGAAGATGATCGGATTTTATACGACCAGTATCAGCGGGCCTTACTTCAGTATTTTAGTGGAAGCAATGGCTAGAGAAGCCGAGAGACGCGGCTACGGCATTAACGTATTCATCTCTTACGACAAGAAAGTGGTATTGAACAGTATTTTAGGCAGTGTTGTGGATGGCATCATTGGCTTTGAAGATCTTTTAACGCCGCAAGATTTAGATGCTGTGAAGCGAGAAGGTATTAAAGCCGTCTTCATTGATCGAGATGTCTGCTCAGAAACTATCGGCAGTGTCGTGTTTGATTCCTATGACAAAGGGCGAGAAGCAACAGAACAGCTGTTGGCAATGGGCCACCGCCGGATTGGGTTTATCAAAGGAGTCGACGGAGTATTCGATGCGGACAGTCGGGAGGCCGGCTATCGGGATGCATTGTTAGCCGCAGGAATTCCGGTGGAAGAAGAGCTGATGCTGTCGGGGTTGTTTGAAGAACAGGCGGCCTTTGAGAACATGGTAGAATTTCTCAAAAATCCGCCAAAAAAACTGCCCACCGCTTTTCTGGCAGGCAATGACCTGAGCGCAATCGGGAGCGTTAAAGGAATTTTACAGATGGGCTATCGGGTTCCGGAAGATTTCAACGTGATGGGATTTGACGGCATTGATCTTCTGGAATATTTCACCCCGAAGCTGTCTACGGTGCGTAATCCTATCAAGGAACAGGGCATCTTAGCTGTGGATCATCTGCTGGATCTCATCAATGAGCAGGCCACCGGAACCTCCTTTGTTTTGGAAGGGAAATTGTGCATCAGAGAATCAACGAGTATCAGACAGGAGGAGTAATCGTGTATATCGGGATCGACGTTGGGGGAACCCACACGAAATTCGGGTTGATCACTACAGCCGGCGAGGTCATTGAAAAGGCTATGATCGACACGAACCATGACAAGGACCAATTTATTGAAGACCTCATCGCAATTATCACCAATTATCAAGCAGAGCATACAGACATCCTTGGGGTGGGGATCAGCGCACCAGGCATCATCAAAGCAAACGGCTATTTACTGACAGCCGGTGCTATTAAACCGTTATACGGCACTAATTTAAAAGAAGCGATTGCCAAGCGGGTTCAATTGCCGGTAAAAGTCGAAAATGATGCCAATGCCGCTGCCATCGCAGAACGTTGGATTGGTAACGCGCAAGGGATGGAAAATTATCTTTGCATGGTACTGGGCACCGGTATCGGTGGCGGTATCGTAGCAAACGGCCAAGTGTATCGAGGCTTTAACGGCATGGCCGGCGAATTTGGTTGGATGTTGATGGATCGCTTACCGGCTACCGGTGACTTGGAGACAGTTTCTCTGAATCAGCGAGCAGCCGTCGTGGGTGGCTTGTGTTATCAGTACCAGCTAGCATTGGCAAGCGCTGCAAGCGAGCTGACACCGGTAAATGACGCTCGAGAAATTATGGAACGGGCGGCAGCCGGCGAACCAATTGCTGAAAAGGTGTTGGCAGATTTTTATCGAGATTTGGCAGTGGGACTGCTGAACCTTATCAGTTGCTTTGATCCAGAGGCAATCTTGATCGGTGGTGGCATCAGTGCGAATGAAGCTTTCATGAATCGTTTGAAGCAAACGCTAGCGGAATTGATCAGCCGCCATCACAGCTTGGATTACCTGCAAGGAATTGTCGAAAACAAGATCTTGTCTGCCAAATTAGGAAACGATGCCGGCATGATCGGTGCTGTTTATCAATTGCACCAGACATTGATTTAAAAAGACTTGCGAAGGTCGGAAATGTAAGGGCTTCAATACAAGTAAAAATTCAACTGTATATTGACAAAAAAATCAGGAGGTTAGCAAGTTGGAAAACAAGGTTACTAAATCACCCCGTCCCCCCCGCAAAAAAATGGGGTTTTGGGCACGGTTGCGATCACAGAGTTTCTTCCAGGCAATGGTTTGGCCGGGAGTTCTGTTGATGATCGTCTTCAACTTCATTCCACTTTACGGCATCATTATCGCATTTAAAGACTACTCGGTATTAGACACAATCGCCAATGCACCTTGGGTAGGGACACAGTATTTTCAAGAATTTTTCAGTGATTCAATGTTTTGGACAGTAATGAAAAACACGCTGGGAATCAGCTTCTTGAAATTGTTGATCGGTTTTCCAGCAGCCATTTTGTTGGCAGTTTTGATCAACGAGCTCGTCAATGTTCGCTTGAAAAAAGTCGTGCAGACGGTTTCTTATCTGCCCCACTTTCTATCTTGGGTAATTCTCGGGGGCATGTTCATTACTTGGTTGTCTGATACCGGGTTGGTAAATAATATCTTGATGGACTTCGGCATGATCAAAGAACCAATCCGCTTTTTGACCGATCCTGATAAATACTGGGCAATTGCCGTATTATCTGACATCTGGAAGGAAGTCGGTTGGAACACAATCTTATATATCGCCGCTATGACCGGCATTAACCCGGCATTGTACGAAGCAGCTCGAATGGATGGCGCCAGCAAATGGCATCAGATTTGGAATATCACGTTGCCATCAATCCGCCACATTATCGCATTGACTTTCGTCTTATCTGTCGGCGGGCTGTTGGGTTCAAACTTAGATCAGACTTTGGTGTTACAAAATCCTGTGAACTATCAAACCAGTGAAGTTATCAATTCCTTCGTCTATAAGATGGGGATTCGTCAAGGGGACTTCTCTTATGCGACCGCCATTGGTTTGTTCGTATCGGTGATTTCATTGATTCTGGTTGTCGGCAGTCACTTCTTCACCAAGAAGATTAGTGACGAGTCCGTATTCTAAAAAGGAGGGAGAAAACGATGAAACAAAATTTTTCCAAAGATGAAAAAATCTTCAATGTCGTCAATGTAATCTTCATGATTTTCTTTTTGGCCATCATCGCGCTACCTCTGTGGAATATCGTGGCGCTGTCCTTCAATGATGCCACGGATGCTGCGAGAGGCGGAATCTACTTTTGGCCCCGCAAGTTCTCTGTTGAAAGCTATCTGACGGTTTTTGAAGACAAAGCAATCTACAAAGCCTTTCTAATCTCGGTTTCAAAGACGTTGATTGGGGTGGTGCTCCACACGTTGGTAACGTCGATGGTCGCTTATGGGATGAGCCGACGTAATTTAATCGGTCGTAAGCTCTATATGAATTTGGGAATTTTGACCATGTTCGTTTCTGGAGGGATGATTCCAACGTTCCTGTTGTTTAAACAGTTGGGCTTGCTGAACAATTTCTGGGTTTATATTCTGCCGGTTTTATTCTCTTTTTACGACATGGTGATTTTGATGAATTTCTTCCGCAGTATTCCTTACTCACTGGAAGAATCAGCCATGATGGATGGCGCAAATCCTTTCGTCGTCTTCGTGAAAATTATTTTGCCGCTGTCACTGCCGGTATTGGCAACGATTGCTTTGTTCCACGGGGTTTACCAGTGGAATGACTATATGACAGCCAATATTTACGTGGATGACCGCAGCCTGTATCCGCTACAGATGCTCTTGTTCCGTATCGTTTCTGATAACTTGTCACCGGCCGTTGCTACTGGGGCCAACGTAGTTCGTAATACCACATCGCAGTCCATGCAGCTGGCGACGATGGTTGTGACGACTGTACCGGTAGTAATCATTTATCCATTCTTACAGAAGTACTTTATCCAAGGAATGACCCTTGGTTCAGTAAAAGAATAATTAATTAAGGAGAGAAAACACAAATGAAGATGAAAAAGGTATTGATGACAACAGGTATCGCTATGTTGAGTTTGATCACGTTAGCTGCTTGCGGCAGTGGCGGTTCTAGTAAATCTGGCGGCAGTGAATCCAAAGGCGCAGCCGCTGCGGATAAGCTTCCAGAAGCTCGTTTTGAGGCTGATAAAGAAACACCAAGCTGGCAAAAAGACACAGATCATGCTGCAAAATTGAAATGGTATGTCAACTTTGACTGGTATGCACAACCAGGCTGGGCCAAAGACACCGTAACTAAAAAAATTAAAGACGACATGAACATTGATGTTGAGTTTATTTCTGGGAACGATGAAAAACTAAACACCATGTTGGCTGGCGGTGACTTGCCTGACTTGATGACCTTTGACAAAAACTTATCTGCGGCGACTGAAGCGCCAAAATTTGCTTTGCCGTTGAACAAATTGGCAGAAAAATACGATCCATACTTCACGGAACACGCAGCCAAAAAAGAATCTCTGAAATGGTTCACGTTGGAAGATGGCAATATCTATGGTTATCCTTCTTTCTCTACAACTAAAAAAGACTACGATGACGGCAATGTTGTTGGTGACCAAGTCTTCATCGTTCGTAAAGATATCTATGAAAAAATCGGCAGCCCGGATATGTCTACTCCAGAAGGCTTCCTGGATGCTTTGAAAAAAGCCAAAGAAGCTTTTCCAAAAGCAGATGACGGTTCTGATCTAGTCGCATTTGGTTCAACGGCATTGGATATTGCAAACGGTGGTGACGGAGCATACGGCGGGATTTTGCAAGACTTCTTGAATATCGCTCCTTCAAAAGACGGCAAATTCAATGACCGCGATAGCGATCCTGAATACTTGAAGTGGTTGGAAACCTTCCGTAAAGCTTACAATGAAGGTTTTATCACCAACGACCAATTTTCTGACAATGACAATACGATGAAAGAAAAATTGGGTCAAGGACGTTATTTTGCTTATCTGCACACCAACACTAAAGGCTTGAACGAATTCATGTCAGATAACAATGCCCGTAACGCTGAAGAAACCTATATCGCTGTTGACGGACCGAAAAATTCTAAAGGTGAAAACCCAACCTTCTCAGGCGGGAACATTGGTGGTTGGACACAAACATTCATCACTACTTCTACTAAAGAACCACAAAAAGCAATGGAACTCTTGACTTACCTGGCTTCTGAATACGGCACAATGGTAACAACATTTGGTGTGGAAGGCGAAACGTATAACTTGGTAGACGGCAAAGTAGAATACTCTAAAGAAACAGAAGATCTGCGAAATGCTGATATTGCTAAATTCGATAAGACAGTGGGCTTGGGCTCTTACTGGTTCGTAGGTAACGACAACTACGCTATCCAAATGGGACAAAAACCAGCAACTTCTATCCGTCAAATGGTAGAATGGGCATCTGACAAATTGGCACCGCGCTTCGAAATTGAAGACATCGATCCGAAAACCGGTAGCGAAGCCCGTAACTTGACTAAGATCAATACCGAACGGGTACAAGCGTTGGTTTCTCTAATCCAAGCTAAGTCTGAAGACGAAGGCAAACAAATCTGGGATAACTACTTGGCAAGCCGCGACAACAATGGCTGGGACAAGATTGTTGATCACCGCAATGAAAAAATCCAAGAAAACATCGAAAAATTGAAATAAACCTCTCCTCTTTCTTATCGAAGAAACAACTACTTGTTGGCTTCGAAAAGTGGTCGGAAAAACGGCGACTCATCTGTCGCTGTTTTTCCATTACATAGTCAAAGTCACAAATGAATGAAAGGCGGTCTTTGCTGATGTTTGGTATCGACAGTAAATTTTATAAAATCGCAACTTGGATCTATCGAATCATGCTTACGAATATCTTATTTTTGGTGGCAGCACTGCCAATCATCACCTTGGCGCCGGCACTTGCTGCATTGGTCAATACCTTAAAGCACACGGAAGACCCGCATATCCTCAAGCCGTTTTTCCGATACTTCAAAAAAAATCTCTGGAGCAGTCTACCATTGGGATTCTTCAATGTATTTTCCGGGGTCTTTATGATGGGGCTGATGCAGTCAAACCTGTCAGGCTCTTTGACTCTCAAATTGTTATTGGTGGTTTTCGGACTGTTTTTGGGCATGTATAACTTGAATTTGTACCTGACCCAGATGTCCTTTAACTACAACGGTTACTTTGATTTGTTCCGTATGACGTTTGTGATTACTTTGATGACGTTGTATAAATTGGTTTGGCCGCTGCTCTTGTTTGCTGGTCTTTGCTATTTCTTAATGCCGGATTTTGCTGTAGGCTTTTATCTCTTTTTGATTAGCGGACCGATGGCACTCTATGTACAGCTGTACCAACGGCAGATTCCGTTATTTGCCACGGCTTAAAATTTTTCCTCGCCACTGTTGTATCGGCGGGGATTTTTTTGTCTGGTGCCAATCGTTTCTTGCCGCTGATAAGTAACGACAAAGCTTTGATTGTAAAGAAAATTTTGGGGCCTGCTTGATAAACGGGGAGTTTCAAGCATAGAGCACAGCTTGGCAGTTATGAAAGAATACTGTTGCAGGAGCTGACAGCAGATCGTTATCTTTTGATAAAAGCTGCCACCAGCTGTCGCCGCCTTTTTGCCGTGGTATAATAATCTGGTAGTTTTCAGTAAGGCTTTAATGGATCAACAAAGCGCAGCAGCTTAGAGCTTTACCGGAAGTTAAGCAAATACGGAGGCTTAGAACATGACATTAACTATCGAACATCTTTCCGGAGGCTATGGTCAGCTACCGGTGTTAAAAGATTTGAATTTTGAAATTAAAGACGGGGAACTGGTGGGGCTAATCGGTCTCAACGGTGCCGGAAAAAGTACCACGATTAAAGAAATTATCGGCTTGTTGCAACCCCAGTCCGGCAGTATTACTTTAAATGGGATGACGTTGGCCACTGATTCGGAAAATTACCGTAAACAGATTGGCTACATTCCCGAGACGCCGGCACTCTATGAAGAGCTGACGTTGAAAGAGCATATTGAAATCACGGCCATGGCCTATGATATTCCCATGGAAGAAGCGATGCAGCGAGCGGACAGTCTGCTAAAAACATTTCGTTTAGATAATAAGCTGGAGTGGTTTCCCGCGAACTTTTCTAAAGGGATGAAGCAAAAGGTAATGGTGTTGTGCGCCTTTTTGATCGAGCCGGCACTGTACATCATTGATGAGCCTTTCTTAGGTCTGGATCCATTGGCAATCAATTCACTGTTGGAGCTGATGGGTCAGATGAAAAATGCTGGAGCGTCAATTTTGATGTCCACCCATATTCTGGCGACGGCAGAAAAATACTGCGACCGCTTTATCCTGCTTCACGAGGGCAAGATTCGGGCACAAGGGACGATTGATAATCTGCGACAAGAGTTTGGACTGCAAGATGCGTCACTGGACGAAATCTATTTGAGCCTGACGAAAGAAGCAGGTGGTGTCTGATGAAAGAGCTGTTTCAGCGGCGTCTACAGCTGCATCAAAAGCAGATGATGCGCTATTTACGCTATGTATTCAATGACCACTTTGTTTTGGCCTGTACTTTCCTGCTGGGGGGAATCGGGTTGTATTACTCCGATTTGGTGAAAAAACTGCCCGAAGGATTTTTACCAGGGCAATTTCTGGTGATCATTGTCTTAGCGGCGGCTGTTCATCTGGGAAGTTTTGTGAGTCTGACTAAATCTGCCGATGTTGTTTTTTTATTGCCGAAAGAAAAGCAGATGCGAGGGTATTTGGAAAAGGGGCTGCGCTATTCGCTGATTCTGCCTTTTGTCACCTTGTTTTTGGTAACAGGCTTTCTGATGCCGTTGTACGTGGTCAGCGGGCAAGGAAGCTTTGCCGACTTTTTACCATTAGTGGCGACTGTCTGGGGATTGAAAACAGCACATTTGCAATTACAGCGTTATCGTTTATTCCAAAATAGTCTGGATCAGAGACGGTGGTATTTACTTTGGCTAGCCGCCGTGCTTTGCTCTTTGTGCTTGGGAATCTTTGTCATGCCTTGGTTGGCTGCGGCAGCAGGGCTGGCAGTAGCAGTAGTTTTTTGGCAGGTACTGTGGGTACGGGTGTCGCGACCGTTAGATTGGGACAAAATGATTCGACTGGAAGCCAATCGGATGCACCGAATCTATCGTTTTATCAACTTGTTTACGGATGTGCCCCAGATTGCTGCTTCTGTCAAACGGCGGAAATATCTGGACAAGTTCTTAGCAAAAATTCCCCAGGATAAAGATCATACTTACCTTTATCTCTATGCAAGACGGATGTTGCGCGGCTCAGAGTTCAGCGGTTTGTATCTGCGGTTGGTAGCGATTGGCGGTTTACTGCTGTATTTTGTCGATGAAATTTGGTTTTCTGTGGGCTTAGGTGGCCTCTTTCTTTACCTGATCGGGTTCCAACTGGCGCCTTTATACAATCAGTTTCAGTACATGGTGTTGACTCGCCTATATCCGATAGCCGCCGATCAGAAAAAACAAGCGTTGCAACAGCTGCTGTTGGTTTTATTGTTAGTGGCGGCGGTGATTTTTGCGGGTATCGGCAGTATTCCTTATGCTTCGTGGCAAGATCGAGGGATTTTGTTGGCAGCTTTCGTTGGGGTAGCCCTCGCATTTAATTATCTTTATCTGCCTCTTCGCCTCAAAAAAATGGCGGATTGAAGCGGGAAAACCGCTTTCTGTCAACGAAAAGGGAACGTATAGTCGCTTGACGAAGAGCAGTTGAGAAGCTAGAATAAGTGTTACTTTGTAAAAAACGATCGGCTGATAGGCTTCGAAGACATTCTTCGAGGCTTCTCAGCGTGTCAATAGGCTGTAAAGCCCAATCTCACAGTGTTTTGACTGGCGGGATGAGGCCCCAGTCAGGTCAGTCACATCAACTGCAAGCTGGCAGCCGGACTGACAAAATTTTTGATTATCCTGCTTGCGAAAGGAGCGCCGCTGATGGAATTTCAACTAGGACAAGACTGGCAGTTGAGCCCCATCAAAGGGGACACTGGCAAAGCCTATCTAGGCTTAAAAGATGATGCCAAAGTCTTCGTAAAACGAAATACCACGCCCATGTTGGCGGCCCTTTCCAAAGAAGGAATCACTCCCAAATTAATCTGGACCAAACGAACCGGTAACGGCGATACTTTCTCTGCCCAAGAGTGGTTGGAAGGCCAGATGATTTCACCAGAAGAGATCGGCCAACGCAATGATGTCGTGGATGTCTTGTATCAACTCCATCATTCAAAAACTTTGATCCAAATGTTAGAAAAAATCGGTGGGGATATCGTTACACCCCAAATGATGTTGGAGGAGTATCAACTGGCATTGCCTCATCCGGTAGAAACCAACCGTTTTTTGCAGTTGGTGTTCCATTATTTAAAACACAATGTGCCCGCCTTTGATGAAAAGGACAAAGCAGTGGTTCACGGGGATGTCAACTATCGCAACTGGCTAGTGTGCCGTCACTACCTATACCTGGTGGATTGGGATTCAATCATGTTTTCTGATCCTTGCGTAGATGTTGGAACCTTTTTAGGTCACTATCGACCAAAATCTTCTTGGAGTTCTTGGCTGTTAAGCTACGGCATGATGCCTTCTGCTGAAAACTTGGAAAAAGTTTACTGGTATGCTCTGTTTTCACTGCTTCAAGAGATCAAAAAATATTACAATCGCGGTGATTTTGACCGCATGAATGAAGTCATTACTCAGCTGAAGCGGGTCTTCAGCGATTGACAAGTCGGATTCCACCGCCGTGTACAGCCAAAGACACCGGCGGAGGGGACCCGTTTTTTATTGAAAAACGAAGAGACAGCGGGACACCCCGTAATAACGGAAAGGAAACAAGACCATGCGAGTAAGAAAACGTAAAGGTGCCGAAGAAATGTTGGCAGAGCATCCGGAGATTGTCCTAGAAGAAGCGACTGCCTGGAAAGGTCGTTGGCAACAGCTGTTCGGCAATGACCACCCTGTCCATATCGAAATTGGTATGGGAAAAGGAAACTTTATCACCGGTATGGCTCAAGCACATCCTGAAATCAATTATGTCGGGGTGGAGATGCAGGTGAGTGTGGTTTCTCATGCACTGGACAAAGTGTTGGAAAAAGACCTCCACAACGTTCGGCTGCTGCACATAGACGGCTCAGCGCTAACTGAATATTTTGCAGACAGCGAGGTAGATCAAATCTATCTGAACTTCTCCGATCCTTGGCCTAAAAAACGACATGAAAAACGCCGACTGACCTCACCGGATTTTTTGGCCGTAGATGAAACTGTTTTGAAACCCGCAGGTGAGATTCATTTCAAGACTGACAATCAAGGACTCTTCGAATATTCTTTAGGTAGTTTTTCTCAATACGGTATGACTATTCAAAAAGTTTGGCTGGATCTGCATAACAGTGACTTTGAAGGCAATATTATGACCGAATATGAAGAAAAATTTTCCTCACGAGGGCAACGAATCTACCGTGTGGAAGCGCGCTTTCCCGATAAACGCAAAAAATAAAGCTAAACACAAACTGCTTTTGAGCTGAATGACAGCTTGAAGGCAGTTTTTTTGTTTCAGGATCAGCTCAACTATTTTTGATGTGCTTTAGCACGGAAAGGTGAGGAAAATGGCGAGGTAGAAGCACCTTTTTTGCGGTATATCAAAGGAGACGCATCTAACGGAGGAATTTCTGCTGTCAGCAACCTAACGCTTACTGGAGAAGGAGTTCTTTTTTATTACGGCGCAAAGTTTGAAACCGGTGAAAATTTTGTCTGGAAAAGTTGGCTGAGTAATGAAATCAAAAGCGAAGGGGTGACGTATCTTTTTTTGAGGAGGTGAACAATGGATATCCAAGGCTTATCAGATGAGCTGATTCATTTTGGCGCAGCAGAAGCAGTTCAAGATCTTTATATTCAATACCAACAAGAAAGGTGGGCTGCAGTCTTTCGTAAGGGCCAACAGCTGACTGTCTATCAAGAGTTGGAGGAAAACTGCGCCAAACAGCTGATTACCCGCTTCAAATATCTAGGGGAGATGGATGTGGGCGAAAATCGCAAAGTACAGCTGGGTGCCATTAGTTACCCGCTTTTTGAGGGGGTCCAACAGCGATTGCGCTTGTCGGTGGTAGGGGATTATCGGACAAGAGAAAGCCTCGTCATTCGGTTTTTACATCCGCTTAAAGAAGTCGCTGTCCGCTACTTTATTCCGGAGCAACAAGAAGTCTTGGCTCAGGCAGTCTCACGACGGGGATTGTATTTGTTTTCCGGTCCCACCGGTAGCGGGAAGACGACGTTGATGTACCAGCTGGCACGGCAAATGAAAGGGCAAGTAATCGCGATTGAAGATCCAGTAGAGATTGAAGAGCCGGCATTTTTGCAGCTACAGACCAATTCGAAAATCGGTCAGACCTATGATGTCTTGATTCAACTGTCGCTACGGCACCGGCCGGATGTCTTAATTATTGGGGAAATCAGAGATACGGAGACTGCCAAAGCAGCGATGCGAGCGGCATTGACGGGTGTCACCGTTTTTGCCACAGTCCATGCAAAAGGGGTTGCCGGTACTCGTGGGCGAATCCATGAATTGGCTAATGGAGAAAAAGAGCTGGCCGAGTGTCTGGCAGGGATCATTTATCAGCGCTTGTTGCCTTTTGATGCGAAGCACTTAGGAGTTTTATTGGCATATGATTTTATCGGAAAGGAACTGCCTTATGGAGACTGGCAAAAAAACCTTCAGCAGTTGGCAGCAAAAGGGCAACTGGCGTCAGCTGAGATGGAGAGGGAACTTTAATGCACAAGTGAAGCAACAGCACATTCAGACGCTGACAGACCTATTGAAAAATGGCTTCAGCCTATCAGAGGCGCTATGGGTGATGCGACGTTCTGGGCATTTTGTTTCGGAGCGCTTGGTGGAGTTTCACAATCGCTTGGCAACAGGCGCCGAGTTGGCCGAGTGCTTTGAGTGTTTGTCTTTTACGCCGCAGGAAAAGGCTCAAATCCAGCTTGCTCAGCATCATGGGGATTTGACGGCGACCTTAGCCAATATTGCTCAACAAATGCAGCTGACTGCCAAACAACGCCAGGAATTGTTGAAGACACTGACTTATCCGGTATTGCTGTTGATATTTGTAACGGCACTGCTTCTGGGAATGCGTCAATTTTTGCTCCCACCGCTTTTGGCAACAGGAATGATGGCAAAAGATCATTGGGGAGTACGCTTTTTGACAGAGGTGCCCTATTGGCTGGCTGGGTTAGTCGGATGTTTGTGTATCGGCTTTTTGTTGTTGCGGATGTGGTTTAGGCGCTGCTCAGTCTTGCAGCGTTGCACCTTTTGGAGTCGTTTGCCACTCGTGGGGGGCTTTTATCGCTTGTTGGTTACCAGCTATTTTGCGCTAGAGTGGGGCAAACTTTTTCAAGAAGGCCTTGAATTGCGACAAATCATCGAAACGATGCAAATCACTTCAAAAAAGTCATTGATGTACCAGCTTTCCCGTGAATTGGATTTGAGTTTGCAAGAAGGTATCCCATTAGCAAGACGTCTCGCCCAGTATCACTTTTTGACACCGGAGTTTTCACTGATTATCTTTCAAGGTGAAACCAAGGGACGTTTAGGAACAGAGTTGGTTTTGTACAGTCGTCTGACCCAAAAACGCTTTTATCAAAGAATGGAAAAACTATTGCATTTAGTCCAACCACTGATTTTTTTACTGGTGGCACTCTTGATTGTCAGCGTATATGCGGCCATTTTTCTACCCTTGTATGGAAACTTAAACGAAGTACTGTAGCTACCAAAAGCGCAGTTCAATGGGGCATTGGAAAAGTTGGTTAGCTGTGTGAAAAGGAGGAATCGTTATGAAAAGATTGAAAAAATGGTTGCGTAAAGCTCGCGGATTTACGCTTGTTGAAGTCATGGTCGTGATTTTAATTATCGGTGTACTGATCATCATCTTGGTACCAAATGTCGGAAAATCAAAAGAAATCGCCAGTAAGAAGAGTGACGATGCATTGGTGCAGTTAGTGGAAAATCAACAACTGCTTTATGAAATTGATTTTTCGGTAAAAGACCCCTCTTTGGAAGAGCTCGTTCAAGCCGGTTACTTGAATGAGGAACAAAAAGAAGCTTATGAAAAGATTACACCATAGCGCCTTTACGGTTATGGAGTCGCTGTTGGTTCTTCTTGTGATTGCAAGTTTTAGCCTGCTACCGGTACTTGCATTAAAAAATTGGCAGGAAGAGTTGGCGATTCAACGTTTTTTCAGCCGTTTTGAGAAAATGGTTTTGGTCTGTCAGCAGATTGCAATTGTCGAAAAAAGAGCAACAGGAATCACCGTGGATCCAACAACTGAAACCGTGACATTTGTAACGGAAGCCACGTCTGGCGGATCGGGCGGGGGTTTTTCGGAGGATCGATTTACACCGCTAGCATTTCCTGAAGCGGTTAAGACGCAAGGCACCAGTAGTGTGTCGTTTGGCTTTACTGCTTCAGGGACTGGAAGCCCACAAAAATTGCTGAAATTCACCTTCTATGTAAACGGTGGAAAAAATTCAGTAACTTATGCTATTCAGATGGGGAGTGGACGATTTGCAAAGACGACGACCTAGTGGATACATTTTATTTGAGGCACTGGTTTCGCTGGGAATGCTGAGTATCGGCATTTTGATTTACCACGCCGGGACTTTACAGATGTTGAGCCAAGAGCAGGCGCAGTATCGACGTGTTCGTTGCGCGCGAGTATTGAAGGAAGAATTTCGAGA
The DNA here is from genome assembly GCF_049166715.1 of Enterococcus infantis. Lineage (NCBI taxonomy): Bacteria > Bacillati > Bacillota > Bacilli > Lactobacillales > Enterococcaceae > Enterococcus > Enterococcus infantis. The sequence goes on from NZ_JBMHFB010000005.1 coordinate 79,426, forward strand.
GTATCTGGCGCAAGGTGGGGAACGGGAGCGTCAGTTAGACTATGATGAGGAAGTCTATCGGGTCTTTTTTTCGGAGGATAAGCGCTATGGAAAAGTGGTCAATGACGATCAAGAATTGGCAATCCGCCTGGAGACTGCCAGCTTTCACATTGATTGAATGTCTGATCGCCCTGGCAGTCTTGGGGCTTTGTATGTTGCTGGTAGGACCTGTGATTCAATCAAGTCAGCGTAACCAGATTTATTTGGCAAGCTACCAGGACCAGGAGTTTGAAGTAGCTATGGTCCAATTGCAAGAAGAGATGAAAGGATTGACCTTTTATAATGCTGCTAGTAGCACATTTTACTATAAGGACGCTAACGGAAAGCAAGCAGAATTTCGCGTGGTTAACAATGTGTTTGCCAAGACACTGAACACTGGTCATCAGCCACTGGTTATGAGTGTGCAAGGAATACGTGTCACTAGGCAAACGCAATCTTTGTTGATTAGATTTACATTTTTGGACGGGAAGGTGCGCTATGGTAAAGTTCTTATCGCTCCACCGAAGAATCAATCATAGAGGCGGAATTATGCTGTCGGCCATCGGGCTGCTATTTTTAGTAAGTGTTATCTTTTACACTGCTATCGAAAATCGACGGTTGACTGCTGACATCGCCCAACGTACGCAGCGAGCCCACATAGCAGAAACCATGGAAGAGCTGTTCTGGCATTACTATCGAAAGCTGCCTGAAGAAGAGCGTCCGGAAAACGGCCGGATGACCTTCAATACCGGTTATGTTGAATTTGGCCGTGACGAAAGCGATCATGGCAAATTGAAGCTGCGAATCTGGATTGCCGGACGCAGTTATGTCAAAGTGCTGCCAGACAACTGAGGGAAATCTGGTTGTAAGCTTCACTGGTTTCACTGAAGACAAAAAACAGGCTCAACATTGGAAACAAGACTTGATGCTACTCTGTGAAAAGCTGAAGTCATGCGTTTGTGCTATTTAGAACTTCACAGCGAAATAGCGCTTGAAAATAGCTATCAGATACCCGGATTGACTCCGGCTCACTTTTTTACTTTGCCGAACAAGGGCTGCAGCTGCAAAGTAATTGGCTGTCTGTTTTTGCCAAAGACAGCAGGTGAGACGGAGCTGATTTGGGTATTTTTGTTGAAGTAAAAAGGGCTGAATCATGGTGATTTTCGTTATTGAAACGGCTTAAACTGTTCGCTGTTTCACAAAGAAAAAGGGGGAAATCCGTTGATAAATCAAGGGAAATCGGCTAAAATTGTACAGGTATGTTGGTTGTTATAATCAACCGCTAAAAAATAGTCAGGCAGCGAATCAGATTTCAGCAGTCTTTGCTGAGGTGAAATTTTCTGGTTGCCGCTGTAAAAATGACTGATAAGGCGAGGTGGCAATGTGTTCCCTGAAAAGATCGAAAAAAGTTTTGATTTGAACCTGGAGGCAATCCAATTGCTGCAAAATGCATTGGCAACCTCTTTTCTTGATGCATATGTCGAAAATGTTGAAAATCAACTGGATGATTTTCAAGTCCGTGTGATGGAAGGCCGTCCTGATGAACTGACTACCAAGCGAATCGAAAAGCTCTATGGCCAGTTGCAGGAACTGTCGTTGGCGCCAGAAGATATTCGTAAGTTGTCCCAATTGTTGTTGTTGAAAGGCAGCAAGACTGAAAAAATGCAACCGAATCATCAATTGACACCGGACGGTATCGGATTTTTGTTCGTCTATCTATTGGAACAACTCTATCCTCAGGAAAAACCGCTGACAGTGTTTGATCCGGCAGTAGGGATGGGGAATCTGTTGTTAACGGCTTTGACAAATCTGACATTGGCTAAACGTTCTGTAAGAGGTGTCGGCGTGGACATCGACGAAACCCTGCTGGCTGTGGCTGCCGCTAATGGTGAATGGATAGGCGCTAATTTACAGCTATTCCACCAAGATGGTTTGCAGGATTTGTTGTTGGACCCAGTGGATGCAGTGATCAGTGACTTGCCGGTGGGGTATTACCCGCAAGATGAAAAAGCTGCCCGTTTTCTGACCGCAGCTCCAGAAGGACACAGTTACGCTCACCATCTGCTGATGGAACAGGGAATGGCCTACGTGAAGGAAAACAGTTTTGGAATCTTTTTATTACCGGCGAATTTTCTTGAAACACAGCAAGCGCCACAATTGAAAAAACTTTTCACCGAAAAAGTTTATCTGCAGGGGATTATTCAGCTGCCAGACGAACTGTTTTTGAACAAAGAGTCCCGCAAGAGTATTATTTTACTGCAAAATCGTGGCGAACATGCCCGTCAAGCAGAAGAAGTATTGGTAGCAAAACTGGCGACTTTGAAGGATCCAGTGAAGATCACCGAATTCTTTAAACAATTCGAAGACTGGAAAGCCTCGAATTTATAATAAAACCACTACACAGACAATCGAAGGAGACCTAGTAATATGAGCAAAACAATCGCAATCAATGCCGGCAGTTCCAGCTTAAAATGGCAGTTGTACCAAATGCCTACTGAGAAAGTTATCGCAAAAGGAATCGTTGAACGAATTGGTTTGAATGATTCTATCTTTACGATCAAATATGGCGAAGGCCAAAAATTTGAAACAGTGGAAGACATCAAAGATCACGAAGTTGCAGTACAAATGCTGTTGGATCATTTGATTGAATTGGAAATCATCCATTCTTATGAAGAAATCACCGGTGTCGGTCACCGTGTCGTAGCCGGCGGGGAATACTTCAAAGATTCCACCATCATCACTGATGACGTTTTGGAAAAAATCGAAGAACTAGCTGAACTGGCACCACTTCACAATCCGGCTAATGCGATGGGGATTAAAGCATTCCGTCATATCTTGCCAAATATCTTGTCAGTAGCGGTGTTTGATACTTCTTTCCATGCAACAATGCCGGCTGTCAACTACATGTACAGCCTGCCAAAAGAATACTACACCAAATATGCTGCACGTAAATACGGTGCTCATGGGACTAGCCATCGTTTTGTTTCTCAACGGGCGATTGAATTTTTGAATAAGCCGGAAGAAGAAACGAAAATCATTACTTGCCATATCGGTAACGGTGCTTCCATCACTGCTGTAAAAGGCGGTAAATCTGTTGATACTTCTATGGGCTTCACACCATTAGCTGGTGTAACCATGGGGACTCGTTCTGGTGATTTGGATGCCTCATTGATTCCTTACTTGATGCGTAAAGAAGGTATCGAAAACGTCAGCGACTTCATCGATATCCTGAATAAAAAATCTGGTATTCTGGGCTTGTCAGGCATTTCAAGTGATATGCGGGATGTTCAAGCAGCAGCTGCCAGCCACAACGACGATGCTGAATTGGCTTTGGAAATCTATGCTGACCGAATCCGCAAATATATTGCACAATATATTGCAGTTATGAATGGCGTGGATGCGATTGTCTTCACAGCCGGCGTCGGTGAAAATGCGGCCTATATTCGTGAAGCAGTTCTGAAACCAATGACTTGGTTTGGTATCAAATTGAACACGACTGTCAACAACTTGATTCATGGGGAAGAAGCTGAAATCACAGCACCGGATTCCAAAGTGAAAGTCTTTGTTATCCCAACTGATGAAGAATTGGTTATCGCCCGTGACGTTCAACGTTTAGGTGCAAAATTGCGCTAATCTCAATATTAAAAGCCCCCTGTCCGTAACTGATGGACAAGGGGCTTTTTTTCACAATAATCATATATGTTGGTGAAATCAGCAGTTGCTGGCAGTGACTAATTTTTCAACCGTATTCCAATTGCGGGCGGTCATAGGCAGCTTTAGCTTGCCTAAAGCTCGGATTGTGGGGGAGGTTCTAACGCTATCATAAGAGAGTACATAGAGCACTTGAAGGTCTTTTTGATAACTGATGCGATCTTTTCCGTTGATCGTAACGGTGGCTAGTTGTTCGGCTGAGAGCTCACTTTCAAAAAAATAAACATAAAGGTGTTTAATGGTGGGCTCGTAGGTCTGTGCATTTTGGATTTCTGCTTGGGTAAAGGGGAGTTCAGCCGGGATTCGCTGGAAGTTATCCGCGGGAATAACAATGACCAGACTGGAAAACCTAAATTTTTCAGCAAATTCTTTGTTGATAAGCTGGCGCAGTTCGTCAGTTGAAAGAGGAGAATTTGCCAAGACATTGCCGCTTTGTAAAAAAGTCTGGAGGTGGGTCAGGCCCATATCTTCAAGAAAAGCCTTCAAATCAGACATTTTGATGCGATTTTGTTTGCCAACATTGAGACTGCCGAATAAAAGAATATAGTTCAAGCTGATCCGCTCCTTTGGGTGGCATTGGTGTAGTAGGATTTGTTAGCTGAAATTTTTCTGGTTATTCATTTGCCAAAAAAACAAAAAAAGAAGAGCCTATCCTCTTCCCACCATTATTATACCGCGAATCGGTGGCAAAAAACAGTCTTGTTTTTGGGCTGCGGCGGGTGTAGACTGCATATCCGGCCAGCGGTGAGACTTGTAGTGTGTCGCAATCCGGTTGCGGGTTTTCTGCCCAGTGCAAGTGCAACTTACTGAAAGGGTCATGTGAAGGTGTCGGTCGTCAGTAACATCAATAAGGAGTGAGTGTTTTGGTCAACACACGAAAAGTCGAAGAACAACAGTTACAGGAAGTCTATCAGTCATTGCTACGGAAGCGACAAGAACTGCAACAACTGATTGCAGTCGAAAATTCAGAAGGCAAGGCAGCTATCCAGGAGATGACCGGCGAAGTGCGGGTCAACTATGATAATTTTGCCGATAATTTGGATACTTATGCCAATATTGAAGCGCTGAATCGACAAATCGACCAGTACAATCAACAACTGGCAACGGCCCGTAAACAGTTGGATAAAGTCGAACGGTTGCTTCCAAGTCCTTATTTTGGCAAAATCACTGCGCATTTTACACCAGATGAGGCGGCTGAAAATTTTTATATTGGGATTAATGGCTTTACTGATGATCAGAAGCAAGAGTTAATCTACGACTGGCGTTCACCAATTGCTGAATTGTTTTACAACAACCAGTTGGGCGTTTCGGCGTATCAAGTCGACACTCGGGAGATTTCGGTTGTCATTGATAATCGGCGGCAGTTGATTACCGATGGTGACTACTTGGTGAATTGGTTTGACAGCGGCACTGCTATCCAAGATGATGTCTTATTAGCAGCCTTGGCTCAAGACAATTCGTCTCAGATGACAGATATCACTACGACTATCCAAGTAGAACAAGATAAGATTATTCGGGATCGCTTGAGTCCAGTGGTCTTGGTAAATGGTGTCGCCGGCAGTGGCAAAACTTCTACTGTCATGCAGCGAATTGCGTATCTATTGTATCGCGATCGGGACAAATATAGTGCAGATGAGATGCTGATTTTATCACCGAATCGTTCTTTTGGAAAATATATCGCCCAGGTACTACCCAACTTGGGAGAAGAAAACCCGGCTACTTATACACTGTTGCAATTGGTAGCAAGGTTGGGGGGACTTGAAGGAGAGTTGGAGAGTGAAAAAGCTTACTTTCAGAGGATCAGCATCAAGGAGACTTCCCTGCTGCGTAGTACCTTGCGGGACACAGATTTTTTGGTATCTTTGACAGCAATCTCTGGCGATGAGGTCAAACCGCAGTTCAGAGATATTTTACATGGTGAAAAAGCGCTGATCACCAAAGAGCATATCCAATTGCTTTTTAATGAAACACCTGCTGGCCAACTGGCAGATCGTTTGCAGGCAGTCAAGGCCCGTTTGCTTCAGGAATGGGAACGCCATCTGATCCGCCAAGGCCGCAGCAACCGAATCCGCCAACAGCTTTTGGGGCTGACAGAAGCAGAACAGCAACGATTACTGGGTGGGTTGATCGAGTTTGATTCAGAAGCCAAGTTGTCTGAGTATGGTTTGCAATTGCTGCAAAAACGCTATCGAGACATCAGCCGACAAATCCAGGACTTTTCTTGGTTACAAGCGGAACGGCTCTTTGCAGATTGTTATTTCAATTACACTGGAGAAGCTTTGCCGCCACTTCTGAAAAAAATGGATCTCGATCTGGCAGTAGCACAATTGTATATGCATCATGTATTGATCGAGCCATTGACAGTTCCTGACTTTAAGGTGATTTTAGTGGATGAAGTCCAAGATTATACACCGGCGCAACTGCAGTTTATTCGAGCACTTTTCCCGAAAGCCCACTTTACCTTGGTGGGAGACGAAAATCAGGCAATCTTTGATTCCCAGACTGACTTTTCAAGAATCGCAGCGATTTTTGGGAAAAAGCAGGTTACCGGGTATTCGCTGGTGAAAAGCTACCGTTCCAGTGGCAACATCACCCGTCTTTTTGGCGCCTTGTTGAAGGATCCGACCAAATTGGAAATCCAGGCGGTTCGACCAGAAGGCGCTCCCATCACCTGGCTCTCGGTGGCTGAAAAAGCGGAAATGGTTCAAACAGTGACCGACTACGTAGTGACAACAGGTCTGACTGCCCTGACCGTTTTGACTAAAACGTTGGCACAGGCAGAAGAGCTCCGACAGCTATTGCCAAAAGACCAAATCAGCGTATATCCGATTGCGTTAGCCAAAGGATTGGAGTTTTCCAATGTATTAATCTATGATGCTTCAAAGAAAAATTATCACAGTGGTCGTGACCGTCAGCTGCTGTACACAGGTATCTCTCGCGGGACGGAAACGGTGGCACTGTTGTGGCAAAAAAATAAAAGTCCTCTGTTTGCTTAGGACTATTTAATGATAAAAAAGAAAAGCAACTTCGGTTCTTTCATGGAAGTTGCTTTTCTTTTTATTGTCAAAAATTTCAAAGGCGGACGATCTTCGATTTTATCAAGCTAAGCCCGCGTAAATTCACTTGTGTTAAGGGATTTTAATCGGTAGATGCCGTCGTACTGTCTTTAGTGGTATCTGTCTTAGCTGAAGACGTGGTATCTGTCGTACTTTCTCCAGCTTTGGTGTTGGCATCAGGCCATTTTAAATCCAAGAGATCGATCATTTCATTGTAGGCGGTCTCGATTCGTTGTTGCTGTTCGGCGGGAACTTTGTCGGCATATTTGGCACCTTTCAGATAGTCCTCAGCCAAAAATACTTGATAATCATAGGATTGGTTGACGACGCCGTCTTGGGTGTAGGTTTTACCTGCCATTATTTCTTTTGATACCCAGGTTGGATGGGGTACGATATTGGTAATCGTGGTCTTGTCGCCGGTTTTGGTCAACTCGACTTCCATAATGACTCCTCGTTCCGACCAGTAATTTTGGATGGTTTCATAACGCTGATTGGAAAGCAGGTTGCCCATAGAATAGATGATGAATTTCTTTTCTCCATCTTTTTCGATGATTTCGGTAGGTTCGGCTACGTGGGGATGACCACCAAAGATGACATCAGCCCCTAAATCAATCATTTGGCGATATTTTTCTTGTTGCTCTTCGTTGGGCTGTAAGGCATACTCGTCGCCGTCTTGAGGCATGATCACAGTGATGTCAGCAATCTCTTCAGCTTTTTTGATGTCGGCGGCGACTTTGTCCATATTCAGGTCGTGAAGGTATTTGTCGTATTCTTCTTGGGTCAGGGTATTTTCCATGCCGTTGAAGCCGTATGCATAAGCTAAGAGAGCAATTTTGATACCATTGACTTCCTTGACCAGAATGTCACTGTTATCGTCGGTATTGACGCCAATTGTATCCACATCTAAGTCATGGAAAGTTTTGGCAGTAGACAATAGACCATCAATACCGGTATCTAAAATATGGTTATGTCCCAGGTCGATAACATCAAAGCCGGCTTTTTGAATGCTTTGGGCGACAGCCGCAGGAGCATTAAACATCGGATAACCACTCAGAGGGTATTCGGGATTGATAGTTCCTTCGAAGTCTCCCAGACACAGATCGGCTTTGTCCATTAACGGTTTGATCTGTTGGAAGTCGTTATCAAAGTCGTAGTTTTTTCCGTCGTAGGCACTACCGTACAAAATATAGTGATACAGCATGTCTCCACTGGCAGTGATCGTGACTTTTTTAGGAGTACTGTCAGTGTCTTTTTTATTGGCGGCTTTTTTGCTGTCAGAGGTGAGGGTAGTCGCCGGCTCCCCACCAGCAGATTTTGCCGGCGCTTTTTGCATTAGGTACAAGTCAACACAGAAAAATAAGGCGATGGCAGCGAAGATTATCAATGCCGCTTTGGTCTCCCGTTGCCCTTTTTTGATAGTGCGTTCTTTGCGATTCATAATCCTCCTCCAAATCTTAACGTTACAGTCTTTGTGTCCATTCTAGTGGAATCCTTTACAAAAAGATAGGGCGTTGAATAAAAAAGCTGGTCTCGATGAGTAAAGAGTGAGTGAAAAGTTCATGCAAGTTATTTTTTCTATCACATGGCTAAAATTTTTCAGAATAGTAGCTGATTCTTTCTTTGTTGGACGCTTTTAGGTAACATGACAGAAGAAAACGGTTTTGTAGCCGAGTTCAAGTCAACAAGGAGAGACAACGATGGATTTTAGGAATTTACTCGGTACGATTGACAGGCGACGGTTGCGGCTCTTGGAGCTGCTGTATGAGCGTCGTAGTGGTTGTTCCACGGAATATTTATTGGATAGTTTGAATTGTTCATTACCTGTTTTATTGAAGGACCAAAAAGCGCTTAACGAGGCACAATCAGATTTTTTTATTGAAAAAAAATGGGGGTTGTATTATCTGAAAAGCGCAGACCAGGCGACTCTAAGTGAACTCTATAGCTTTTTTTTAAATTACACCACTGAGTTTAAAATTTTAGAGGAGTTGTTGTATGAACGCTGTGAAAATATCTCGCAGTTGGCGGCAACGTTATTTGTCAGTCCTTCTCATGCACAGCGCTGTCTTCGAAAATTGGATCGAATTCTGAGGGTGACTCAGATGAAGCTGTATCATCGACCACTACGGATTGGTGGACACGAAGGGGCGGTGCGGCACATGTATTATCGCTATTTTACAGAAAAATACCATGAAATAGAGATTACATTGCCTCAGGGATCAGTGGGTCAAAAGGAGACCTTTGAACACTTTGTCAATGAGTTCATTGAAGTGAACAAGTATCACCCTACTTATATTTTCAAACATCGGCTAGTCTATAATATGTACATCAGTGCTTGGCGTATTAAAAATGGCCACTTTTTTCCTGAAGAGGAATTAACATCCAGTTATCCTAAAGCGCCCAATCAGCAATCTTGCGAAGCATTAGCGAAGGCTTTGTTAAGGGACTATCAAATTGTATGGAGAAAAGAAGTTTTCAAAGAACTGATGTGGTTGCAGTTTAGCGATGCTTTGATTTTCAACGAAGCACATCGAAGTCAAGCGTTGCGGGAAAATAAACGTGTATGTCAGCAGTTCAAGCATCATATGGAAACAGTTAGACAACTTAATCAACTATTTTCCGAACCGGTTTCACAGAAAGTTTTGGAAAAATTAGCTACGACTATGATGAATTCATCTTATTTGTATCCTGAAGATGGCAAGTATATCCAGATTTTACGTCGAAACGAGCGAGATTTAGTGCTGGCCTTTTTGGCAGTGTATGAACAATCCGTCTCTAAGATTTTAGATTTATTACATCGACAAGCCACACGTTATAAGTTGTACGATGAGGAAGGGTTTCGCTATATCTTCACCTATTGGACGCTGACGTTGATTCCTGATAGCATGGAGCGCCTGCAAAAGGCTAGTCCCCCAATTAATATATTGGTAGTCTCGAGCTTAACTCCCACTGAAGAGAAATTTATTACCTACTTGATCAATACCGGAGTTTACGGTAATTTTTCAATTGATACGATTTCCGTAACAGCTGAGTCTGTTTATGAAATCAGTGGTAAGTATGATTTGATTATTTCTACGGGTAAGTTGAACCGGATTTCACCAAATGTAGCGTTTATCGCTATTGATCCAGTCTTAGATGGACAAAGCATGACCCGAATTCAAAAGAAAATCAGTGAGCTGGCAATGCGAAAAAAGGCCGATTCTGAGTGCGTATGAATAAGGAGATACGGGGAAATTTTTTAGCGAATGCGAATGAAAGTATAATTTTTAATGAATACGGAACAAACAAATCAAAAAAATTTTGTAGGTGATACGATGATTTCAGCAAGTTTGAAGAACTATATGGAGTCCGAAATTATTCCCCGCTACGATCAGTTAGATACTAGTCATGCCTCTCCTCATGTCCATCAAGTGATTGCCAACAGTTTTGAGATTCTCGCAGAACTGAATTTGCCGGATGTGGATCCGCAAATGTGTTATGTGGTTGCTGCCTATCATGATTTAGGACTATTGTTTGGTCGTGAAAATCACGAAACTCGCTCAAAGGAGTTGCTGATGGCAGATCAAAAATTAGCTCAGTGGTTTTCTTTAGAACAATTAACCGTGATGGGAGAAGCAGTAGAAGATCATCGGGCATCTTTATCCTTAGCGCCGCGCTCGCTTTATGGAAAAGTCATTTCCGAAGCGGATCGAGATATAGATTTTGAGCGGATTTTGTATCGGACATTTGTATACGGCATCGAAAAGAAAGGTCTGCGGTTTTTACCCGAGCTGACGGAAGAAGCGGCCACTTACATGACTGAAAAGTATGGGCCAAATAGCAATCTGAAATTTTGGCTGAGTTATTCAAAAAATCAACAACAGCTGGAAAGGCTGCACCGCTTTTTGGCAGATGAAAAGAGCTTTGCAAGAGCGTGTCACCAGACTTATGCAGCAATTTTCAATCCAGGACAAGAGTTGGCTGATGGGTACAGCATAACTATTAGATAATAAAAACGAAGGCAAGCTTGCTGGATTTGAGTCCAGCAGCTTGCCTTCGTTTTTTGCTATTTGTTTATTGGTCATGCAGCTATTTTACTTCTTTGACTTGCTCAATAAAGTGTTCAAGATTTTCACGATCTGTTAGCTGACGATTGCATTGGTCGCTGTCGATGCAGATGTAGTTTCCCTTTTTCGTATAGGTTCCTTCTGCGCCGGTTTTGGTGGTAGCCATGAACAAGGCAACATTGCTTTCTTTATGACAGATAGCGCAGATGTTCTTTTTGACACTGGCAGGAAGCGAGCCGGCGATGCCTTGCAGACGATCATCAGAATACAGCAGCAGAAATTTCTTCTGGCTACCGGGGTCATTCCAGCCAATATAGGTGTGTTCCCGTAAGTCCAGTTGGTTGAAATCGGGAACTTTCAACTTTTTGACTTTGCGGAAGGCTTTCTCCACTTGTTTGGCAGAAGGTGCTGCAAAAGGGATCACGAAATCTTTGAACTCGTCAAAGTAGCGTGCGGCCCGGGCTTTAGTGAGTCGACTATCCAAAGCCAGCGTAATTAAATCCGTGATTTCCGGATAGTCCTCAGGAACCGCTTCGCGAATTTTTTCGACTGCCAGTGCTTGGACAGTTTGAATCGTGTGGCGGTCGTTGACAGACTGATAAACGTTGATAAGTTCCTCGACGGTTTGGCGCAGTGCCATGTATTGATATGGTTGAATCGTTGGTCTCATAGTAAATTCCTTTCCTCGGACTGCTGATACGCGGGAAAGGTCCAGGTATCAGCCCAGCAAGCCGACAACCTGTGCTGCAGAAGATACATAACGTATCATCTGATCACCCCCTAATGTTTCACAAGGTGTATCTTACCATGTTTTGCGGTAGATGCAAGGAGCAACACCGGTAAATGTTGGGATGTAACGATTTCTTATCCATAGGTTGGGGTTATGAATGGTGATAAGTATTTATGATTGGGAATCTTACCCCGGTTGGTGATACACTAGATGATAAGGAATAACCGAAACGGTCGTTATGGATTGCCGTTAGGGCTAAATCTCAGACAGCAATCTGGAAAAGGCAAGCAGACTTAGGAGGTCATATGAAATGAGTAAAGCAGATGTATCAATTTTGGATTTGGTGGGTAAAACACCAATCGTCAAGTTGCAGCACAGTGTACCGGAAGGCTCTGCTGATGTTTATGTGAAGTTGGAGTATTTCAATCCCGGCAGTTCTGTAAAGGACCGAATTGCGTTGGCTATGATTGAAAAAGCAGAACAAGAAGGAAAACTGCAACCTGGCGGAACTATCATCGAGCCAACGTCTGGTAATACAGGGATTGGTTTGTCCTTGGTAGGTGCTGCCAAAGGATACAAGGTAGTCATTGTGATGCCCGATACTATGAGTGTCGAACGTCGTAAATTGATGCGAGCATACGGTGCAGAACTAATTTTGACACCGGGGGCAGAAGGAATCACTGGTTCGATCAATAAAGCAAAAGCATTGGCGAAAGAAAATGGCTGGTATTTACCATTGCAATTTGAGAACCCGGAAAACCCTTTGATCCATGAAGAAACTACCGGTAAAGAAATCATTGAGACATTTGAAGGGGACACATTGGATGCCTTCGTAGCCGGAATTGGGACTGGCGGCACGATTACCGGAGCAGGTCGTGCGTTGCGCAAAGCCTATCCGGAAATCAAAATCTACGGTGTAGAGCCGGCAGAATCGGCTGTTTTGGAAGGCGGTAAGCCAGGTCCGCATAAAATTCAAGGAATCGGAACCGGCTTTGTCCCGAACACATTGGATACCGGTATTTATGATGAGGCAGTGGCAGTTGCTAGTGAAGATGCGTTGGAAACAGCTCGTCAGATTGGCCAAAAAGAAGGTCTCTTGGTGGGGATTTCTTCTGGAGCGGCCATCAGTGCAGCGTTGAAGGTGGCAGCTAAGCTGGGTGCGGGTAAGAAAGTATTAGCCATCGTTCCTGATAATGGGGAACGGTACTTGTCGACCGTTTTGTACGCCTCTGAAGATTGAGGTTTTCTTTAGTCGTGAAATTTTCCCCAAAATTTAAACGATTGCCCCTGTTCACTTGAGGTGAGCTGCAAGTGTTTCTAGCTGTTTTTGTAAATTTTAGGCAGCCGGCAATTGCTGCTTTCCAAAGAATATGGTATGGTTAAAAAAACACTATGATTAAGAAAGGGGCATTACGATGACCGCATCGATGAAATTGCGCAGCACACTTTTAGAATGTAAATAATCCTCTAAAAGTCTTGCAAAGTCGACATTTCATGGGCGGAGTCTGCTCATTTTTCGTAACTGATTAAACGTCGAGGACAGCATAGGACTGTTCTTGACGTTTTTTTGTCCTCGGATAAATTGGGAGCTGATTTGATGAAAGCCGGCTACCTTGTGACAAGCTGGTCTATTGACTATTTTGAAGGAAGCTAAATAGAATTGACAGTGAATCTCAGAAAACAACTTTGCAAGCAGTCCTAGCATGTTGCAGCGATAGCGTTGTACGTGCGCATTGAAAAGATGTCGACTCATTTTTCGTAAAAAAATGAGTTGGCAGCAAAAGGAGAGCTTGTATATGGAAGAATTAGTATTGCGCTTAGAAAATATTGAAATCGCCTTTAATGGAAAAAAGATCTTGGAAATTCCGCAGCTGCAAGTATATGAAAATCAACGCATTGGCATCATCGGCGACAACGGCAGTGGGAAGACGACCCTGGCTAAACTAATTACTGGTGAATTGATGCCGGATATTGGAAAGATTCAACGTGAGATTTCTTTTGGGTGGTTTCCACAAGGGGGGATGGCTCAAGTGTTGCCAGAGACGGGTGATCAGTTGGCATTAATGAGTCGATTGCAAGTGCCGCAACAAGACAATCTACAGGCATTGAGTGGCGGCGAAGCAACAAAATTTCGTTTAGCTCAAGTGTTGGCGGATTATCAGCCAGCACTGGTGATGGATGAACCTACGACTCACCTAGATCGAGAAGGAATCGAAGTTTTGACCGATGAACTTCGTTACTATTATGGCACCTTGTTTTTTATTAGCCATGATCGGCAGTTCTTAAATGATTTGGCTGAGGTAATCTGGGAGGTGGCTGACGGAAAAGTTACTGTTTATAAAGGCAATTTTGCCGCTTATCAGGAACAAAAAGAGCTTGCTGCCAAGACGGCTCAGCAGACTCACGAAAATTTTTTGAAGGAGAAGCAGCGAATAGAGAAAACAATTCAAAAAAAACAGGAACAAGCGCAAAAAGCGGCCACCGTATCCCGCCGCAAAAAACAGCAGCAAATAAAGCCGGATCGCTTGTCTGCTTCTAAGCAGAAAGATACTGTGGAAAAAAACCTCCATAAAGGAGCCAAGGCGGCCATGAGTCGACTGGAGCGGCTTGAAGAACCAGAAAAAACCAAAGAAAAGCCGCCTCTACGTTTTCCAAATCCTCCCGCGTTGCAGATGCATAATCCTTTTCCAATCCAAGGAGCAGAAGTTCAATTGTTGGCTGGGGATAAAGTATTGTTGGAGAAAGCTGATTTTCAGTTTGGTTTGGGTAAAAAAATTGCGTTAACTGGGGGCAACGGTACCGGAAAGACAACATTGCTGCAATGGATTGTCGCTGAAAAACCTGGCATTCGCTTGTCTCCAAAAGTCCGCTTCTCCGTCTATCAACAAACGGCTTATGACATGATTACTACTGAACCTCTTTTAAAGTATCTATTGAAGGAAACGCAGCAGCCAGAGCCCTTTATTCGCGCTTTACTGCACAATTTAGATTTTGCACCACAATCACTTTTGACTCCGATAGTTCAATTAAGTGGTGGGCAGCGCACACGACTGGCGATCGCCAGCATTTTCTTGGAGCCTGCTAACGTGTTGGTCTTGGATGAGCCCACGAATTTTATTGATTTAGCAACGACAGCAGCCCTCGAAAAACTGCTAAAGGCGTATCCGGGTACAGTTCTGTTCACCTCTCATGACGCCCATTTTGTTCAAAACGTAGCAGATGAAGTCTGGATTCTGGCTGATCAAAAACTGGTACAGACTGAGAGTCGTTAATGCTTCAGTTCTTAGATTCGTCTGGTCTTTTTTCTTGGAAACAGGTATCCTGATAGTATAGAAAAAATCAGATGGAAAAAGAAAAGAGGTAGCAGGCAGATGTTCGATACAGAGAAGGTAAAGACACTCAATGAACTAGAGATGGTGGTGTACCGTTATATCATTGAACATTTTGAGGGACTGGGGCGTTTGACGATTCGCGAAATGGCGGAGACAGCCCATGTTTCTACCTCTACGATTTTGCGGACGTTGACAAAACTAGGCTTTGATGGCTTTTCAGAATTCAAATACTTTCTGAAAGAAGAACAACAAAGGCAACAGCGCTCCTTTGATTATTTTTATGATGCTACGGTGCAAGTGGATAACTTTTTGAAAAAGGTCAACGACGACAATTATCGAGATGTCTTAGAGCCAGCGGTAAAGTTGATCTTAAATAGCCGCCATATCGCTTTTTCCGGCATTGGGACGAGCGGTACTCTAGGGATGTATGGCAGCCGCTATTTCACAAACATGGAGATCAACGCTTACAGCATTGCCGATCCCTTTGCTCCCATCCCGCCGCGAGGTTTGGAAAATACCTTGGCAATCATCTTATCCGTATCTGGAGAAACAGAGCAGATGATCGACCAGGCAATGGATTTCAAGCGCTATGGTGCGCAGGTTCTCAGTATCACAAATGATGAAAATTCTACCATCGCTCGCATAGCAGATTACAATATTTCCTATTACATGCCGGAAGTTGGCAGTCCGCGAGAAGCGCATCTTAATTTGACGACACAAGTACCGGTAATTGCGCTGATTGAGATTTTAGCCCATCAAGTCGCTAAAGAACTACAAGCTTTTATGCTTGATGCCTGAATTTCCAGACAAGGAGCTGTGATAATAGTTGAGTCACCGCCCTATGAACCAAACACTACCAAACGTGAGATTCCAAAAACCGACGACCTTCCATTAAAAATATTGGAAGGTCGCCGGCTTTTTATTGCTAAAAAATTTTAAACGTAGACTTTCTTTGATTTCATCAAGGAAAGTTAGCAGCATTCATTTTTTCTTTTTATACGTTTGGTCATGTTCGCTTTTCGGACTAAGACATACAGGTGGTCACAAGTTTTCCTCATCCGTATTTTTTTAATTAATTGTGGTTAAACAGCCGCTGTTTAGCACTTGAAAATTACTTATTTCACATTCGTTTGTTATTTTTAATTTTGCGTATTAGACGTTTATAACAGATCGATAAACTGTTAGATGATATTTCTTTTTGATTCCTGTTTGGTTATTGGAAATAATGAATATACACGTGTAATTATCGATTTTTTTATAGTAGTACAGTGCTTATTGTTTGTTATAACTCTGCTGCTGTGTTAAAAATAATCTTGAGGCATACGATGGCTGTTTTTTTGAAATGAATTGAGTGTTTCGTTATGAAATTAGTTGTTCAGGCTGTCGGGTGAATCAACAATTTTTTACAAAATGGAGGAACAAAAATGAAAAAATGGTGGGTGACAGCAGTTTTGGCGGTCAGTGGGCTTTTATTGGCGGCCTGTGGTGGAGAAGCAAGCAGTGAAGGTAAACAAACAGCACAAGACACAAGTTGGGAACAAGTGAACAAAAATCAGACGTTAACAGTAGCAACTTCTGGCACACTGTTTCCTTCTTCTTATTATAATGATAAAAATCAGTTGGTAGGCTATGATGTCGACGTTGCCAAGGAAGTAGGCAAACGTCTAGATCTTAAGGTCGCATTTAAGGAATACAATGTGGACGGCCAAATCGCTTCTGTCAATCGTGGGGAAACAGATTTTGCGGCCAATGATTTTGGTCTTTCTGGCGAACGGGCAAAAAAATTCATGCTGTCTGAACCGATTAAATATTCCTTTGATAGTATGATTGTTCGCAAAAGCGATGATTCCGGCATTAAGTCGCTTGAAGACCTGAAAGGAAAAAAAGCTGCCGGTGAACCGAATACAGGTTATATGAAGATCGCCGAAAAATATGGTGCCCAGCTGGTGACCTATGACAACGCGACGAACGATCAGTATTTGACTGATGTTGCAAATGGTCGCACTGACGTGATTTTAAACGACTACTATCTGCAAAAAATGTCAGTGGGCGCATTGCCGGATATCCCGGTCAAAATTTTGGAAGATGTTTATTTCAACGCCAATTTTACTGGTTTCCTCTTTGTCAAAGGACATGATGCCTTGAAAGAAAAGGTCGACACGGTACTAAAAGAAATGCAAAAAGACGGGACCATGAAGAAGATTTCCGAAACGTATTTTCAAACGGATGTTTCTGTTAAGCCAAAACAAGAAGTCACTGAAACGGTGACGGCAGACTAATGTATATCCCAAAACTAGATTTTTCTTTGATGCTGGAGTCGCTGCCTTTCATTTTGCAGGGCCTGAAATACACACTGGGAATCAGCGTAGTGACCTTTTTACTGGGAAATATTTTGGGAATCTTTTTGACGGTTTTGGCAATGCTGCCAAGCCGAATCTTACGAGGAGTAGTCGCTTTTTACCTGTCCTTTTTACGAGGTGTTCCGGCGTTGGTGTTGCTGTTCCTGTTGTATTTTGGACTGCCGTATCAGCTACCAGCGCTGAGTGCGGCAATCATTTGCTTCACTTTGACGAGTAGCGCATTTATTGGTGAAATCTATCGAGGGGCAATCAATGGGGTAGATCGCGGGCAGTGGGATGCGGCATATGCCTTGGGATTGAACTTTCCCCAGACAGTTCGCTTGATCATTTTGCCACAGGCCCTGAGACTATCTGTGCCTGCTCTGGGAAATGTAGCGATGGATTTAGTAAAAGGTACGTCTTTAGCAGCAATGATTACAATTCCCGATATTTTTCAAAAAGCTAAAATTGTCGGTGGGCGTACTTTTGATTATATGAGCATGTATGTTTTGGTCGCCTTGGTTTATTGGGGCTTGTGCATTGCCATTGGCTGGTTGCAAAAGCATTTGGAAATCTATTTGAACCGGCAGATGGGTTTGATTGCACAAAAATAAATTGAAAAACGGAGTTGTGACAATCGCTGAGTTACCGTCCTTTGGAGCGGATATGACCAAATGTGAATCACAAACAAAAAAGAGGTAACTTCGGGTAAAGAGCCGAAGTTACCTCTTTTTTCATTACTATTCACTTCGCTTTGTGGGGGCTCGGATGGCTAATTGTTTTCAAATTTATCTGTTTTTTCTTCTGTAACATGTTTCTTAAAAGCGGTGAACACTGGTTTTGAAACCGATTACCCTTTATGATGAATATGTAAGCGATACCGCTGTTGCAACCAGACTTCCGGAAAACGGGTCGCACGCCATTATTATTGTTGCAGGCTTTGATTTCGGTAGGCCACCGAGAAAAAGCCGCCAAATCTTTTTAAAACGTGAAACAAGAAAAGGAGCGAGACCATCATGAACGAATGGATCAATGAAAAAGTTCTGCCTCCGGTGTTGAAATTTGTCAATACCAAAGCTATTACTGCTTTGCGAAACGGAATGCTGTACACGATGCCTTTTACCATCGTCGGTTCTATTTTTCTCTTGCTAGCCAACTTTCCAGTCAAAGCCGTCAGTGATTGGGTCACCAACAGCGGCTTAGCAGATTATTTCAACGAAGCATACGGTGCTTCCTTTGCAATCATGGCGATTTTCGCGGTTGTCGGGATTGCCTACTCCTATGTAAAAGATGACGGCTTTGAAGGATTGCCAGCCGGGATGATCGCTTTGGTAGTCTTCTTGCTGACTCAACATTCCAGTGTAACGGATGCGGAAGCAAAGGTTACTATTGGTAATGTCATCGACAAAACCTGGACAGGCGGGCAGGGGATGATTGCTGCTATCTTGGTAGGGTTATTTGTCGGTTGGGCCTATGTCTGGTTTTTACGACGGGATATTCGAATCAAATTACCGGAACAAGTGCCAACTAACGTAGCCAACTCATTTACTGCCTTGATTCCGGCAGCCGTGATTATCACTGTCTCATTGATCATTTACGTGATTTTTGACAAGTTCTTCAATACCACTGTTGTAGAATGGATTTATGAAGTTATCCAAAGTCCGATGCAAGGGGTTACTGATTCCTTGGGTGGTGCCTTGATGTTGGGATTCCTAGTACCATTCTTGTGGTTCTTCGGGGTACACGGCTCCACCATCGTCGGCGGGATCATGGGACCAATCTTGCAAGCCAACTCCCTTGAAAATACCGAAATTGTGAAAGCTGGTAAAGCGTTGACTGTTGCCAATGGTGGCCACATCGTTACGCAACAATTCTTGGATCAGTTTATGACTGTGACTGGTGCGGGGATGACTATCGGGATCGTAATTTATATGGTTTGGTTTGCCCGTTCAGCACAATTCAAGCAATTGGGACGTTTGTCGATTGTTCCGGCCTTCTTCAATATCAATGAACCTATTACTTTTGCAACACCAATCGTAATGAATCCAATCATGGCACTGCCGTTTATTTTAACACCAGTGATTTCTGGGCTGATTACTTACTTTGCTCTTTACACAGGGTTAGTACCGCTCTTTACTGCTGTACAGGTTCCGTGGACAACGCCGCCTGTAATTTCCGGCTTTTTGGTAGGGGGCTGGCGAGCAGCGTTATTGCAAGTCATCGTATTGGGACTAGGCTTTTTCATCTACTTGCCGTTCATCCGTAAAGTGGATCAATTGAACTACGCGGAGGAATTAGGTGAGACACCGGCAGAAGCTGCGGTAACCGTCGAAAATGAAGCCTAAGTCAGTAGAAAGACGAGGGAACGACATGAGTGTATTGAAAAAAGATTTTTTATGGGGCGGCGCAGTTGCCGCCCATCAGCTGGAAGGTGGCTGGCAAGAAGGTGGCAAAGGGATTAGTGTAGCTGATGTCATGACAAAAGGTGCCCATGGCGTTCCCCGGCAAATTACTGATGGGGTTCAACCAGGTCAAAACTATCCCAATCATGACGCCATCGACTTTTATCATCATTATCCAGAAGATGTGAAGCTGTTTGCAGAACTGGGACTTAACTGTTTTCGGACATCCATTGCCTGGACGCGAATTTTTCCTGATGGTGATGAAACTGAACCTAACGAAGCCGGGTTGAAATTTTACGACGATCTTTTCGCAGAATGTCTGAAATATGGTATCGAGCCGGTGATTACTTTGTCTCACTTTGAAATGCCCTATCATTTGGTGACAAAATATGGCGGCTGGCGTAATCGCAAGCTGATTGATTTGTTTTTACGCTTTGCCGAAGTCTGCTTCACCCGTTACAAAGGGGTCGTCAAATACTGGATGACATTTAATGAAATCAACAACCAAGCCAATTATCACGAAGATTTCGCGCCTTTTACCAACTCCGGTTTGAAATTTTCTGAAGGGGAGGACCGTGAAGCCGTGATGTATCAAGCGGCTCACTATGAATTAGTGGCTTCTGCCGGGGCAGTTCAGTTGTGCCATCAGATTGATCCGGATGCGAAGATTGGCTGTATGATTGCTATGGTGCCCATCTATCCGTATAGCTGTGATCCGCAAGATATGCTGGCGGCGACAGTCGCGATGCAACGGCGCTACTGGTTTGCCGATGTGCATTGTAAAGGCCAGTATCCAGGGTATCTGAAAGCCTACCTGACCCGCAAAGATTATCATTTGGATATGACAGATGAGGATCTGGTCATACTGCGGGAAGGGACCGTGGACTATATCGGTTTTTCTTATTACATGTCATTTGCTGTCAAAGGAGCGGGAAAAGCGCCGGCGTATGATTATGATGAGGCCAAAGATTTAGTTCGCAATCCCTATGTACCTGCTTCTGACTGGGGCTGGCAGATTGATCCGGAGGGTTTACGTTATGCCATGAACTGGTTTGCCGAACGCTATGAACTGCCATTGTTTATCGTGGAAAACGGCTTTGGTGCAATTGATGAAGTTGGACCAGATGGCACTATCGATGACAGCTACCGGATCGACTATTTGCGAGCTCACATTCAGAGCATGAAAGATGCTGTTGCTTATGATGGCATTGATTTGATGGGTTACACACCTTGGGGATTTATCGATCTAGTATCTGCAGGTACTGGTGAAATGAAGAAGCGCTACGGTATGATCCATGTCGATTTGGACGATCAGCTGCAAGGCAGTGGCAAGCGCAGCAAGAAGCGTTCTTTCGATTGGTACCGTGAAGTTATCCGCTCCAACGGTGAAAAACTATAATTTTGGTTTTACCGGCGCAAGCCGTATGAAATACCAACCAACAATCGTATCGCGAGATTTCGGGATACACCAAAACACCGACTGCCAGCTTTCCCTTCAGGCTGAGCAGCCGGTGTTTTTTTGTTTACCGCCAGTACATTTTGTTACCAGTGGGTTCGGCTAAGCGAGCATCTCGGATTTCATCTAGCTTAGCGGTGATTGCAGGATCTCCTTGATGATAAGCCAGGTGGGCACTATAACTGAGGGTTATTAGGTTGGCTTCATAGTCAGTTCCTTGCTGAGAAACGGGAACCAGATGATGGATAGTAAGTTCCCCATTGCTGGCTGGGATTCGTTGATCAAAGCGATTGTGATATGCTAAATCAAGACCGGTTATACGACAATAAAAGCCGTCACGGCAGGCGATACGGTAAGGAACTGTTGGTGTGCTGCGTTTGGTAAACGTCGCTTTGGTGTAATTGCGAGAGCAGCTGTCTTTACAAAAGGAACGCCTTCCAGCAGGCAATTGTTTGCCACACCATTTGCAGCTATCAGGTGACAATCGTAGGTCTGGGGTACCGACGGTCAACGTTTCGCCAAACTGTCGCTCGTATTCCCTCAAGCTTAGCCAGCGGCGCTGAAAAGTGGTATCAGCTGCCAGGCGCAGCTGACTGCCGCGACCTTTGTAAGTGGCTGATTCAGGCAACGTCTCTGAGAACCTATGAAGTAGCTGCTGTTGGTCTGCAGATAACTGTGTGTGGAGCATCTTTTTAACAGCATTCCCGGCCAAAGTAGTCACGGTTTTGCAATGAAAACAGACGGCAAGATTTTCAGCAGCAGTGTTGCCTTTTAGGAGCAATGTAAGCTTGCGATGACAGATAGAACACGTCGCTCCAGGATAATTGCTTTGAACAAAGGACATAACAGAGCCTCATTTCTTTTAAATCGCATGTTGTTAACGATATGATACACTGGAGATGAGAAAAATGAAAGGCAGGCAAGCCGATGGTAGATCTTTCGATGCAAGAACGGCAGATACTTTGGGAACAGTTGAATGAGAAACAAAAAGCAGTACTGACCCAGCATAAGAAGTATCGGCTGCAATCGCTGTTTCTGACAGAACACTTCTTGGAAGAAGATAAGTGGCAGTTGGTAGATTTCAAAGAAGACCCGCATTATCCTAATGGGGATCAAAAACTTTACTGCCGCTGTGGCCGTCAGGTGAAATATCAGTTTATTTTGCTGGCAGTGGCTACCGGAGAGCTGCTTTTGCTGGGCTCTACTCATTTTGCCCAACATCTGGGGGTGTCAGAAACCGTCGCAGCTCAAGTACGTAAAGGTTTACACACTATCGATCGGGGAACAGACCTGATTTTGCAACAGGTAGCGGCGGGCCTTCATTTCCCACAACGCCTCTATCAAAAAATCAGCCCTCACCAACTTAAACAGCAGCTTCCGGAAGCAACTCAGCGTAGATTGTCGGCTTTTTCGCAGGCGAATCTGCCAATCTATGAAGAAGATCAAAAAGCTTTATTGACTCTGGCCGCAGCGATTACTACTTCCAAACGTGATGAGCAGCCTTGGCGTCCCCGCAACTCTGCTACTAGTTCTCGAAGCTCACGGGAAAATCCTTTTGCGGCATTGACAGCCAAGATTGGACAACTAGAAGTTGGGGAGCAAGTACCACTGGCAGAGCTGGCGGATTATCTGAATGAAAGGCCAATCGTGATTCGACGTTGGTTAGGACTGTTGGAATCTGAGCGCTTTTTTGTTCAGGTGAAACAGGTGGCGGACGATTTTTTCAGAATTCGTTGAAAGAAGGAAAGATAGTGAAACCAAAAAAGACTGACAAAATTATTTTGCTGGGCAGTGTCTCATTGCTTTTGTTTGTAATAGGGGACTGGGGCTTGCCTTATGTATTAGGGCCGATAGTAACAGGCTATGATCCCTTGCGACAAGTGGTAAGTGATCTGGGAAGTGTTGGCAGTCCGGTGAAGACAATCTTCGAACGAGGATCTATTGTGACCGGCTCTCTATTGCTTTTGTCTTTACCGGGAGTTTGGCAATTAACATCAGGAGACGATCGTCGCAAGCGGCAACTGCTGCTTGTCGGTTTGGCACTCTTTGCTGTGGGGGACTGTATTTTTACCGGTGTTTTCAAAACAAATCACAGCACATCAGGATTAACCTTAGGAACAATCATTCATGGGGGCGCTTCTGGAGCAGGAATCGTGGGGATGCTGGCAGTTCCATTGATCCTGTCTGCGATGGCCAAAGATCGGCAAAATCACCGCGGTCAACAGATTTACCTGCTGTTGTTTGCCGCTTGTCTGCTGACGTCACTATTTAATGGCATCTCTCAAGGGTTGCACTTTACGTACAAAGGATTATGGCAGCGAATTTCGCTGGTATTGCTGTACGCAGCACCACTGCTCTTAGGCAGCAGCGGCCTTTATTTTGTCAGCAAAAAAGATAGTCTTCAAAAAAAAGGAGAGAGCATGACTGAAGAAGACTGAGCTAACCGCCTACATCTGATGAGCGCTTCTTTATTTCAAGGTTACAAGAGAATGTAGAGAGAAAATCTTTTTGGCTTGCGTGTATGTATCGATTCGCTTTCAATGTGGGACAACCGAACTCAAAAAGAACAAAAAAAACTCGTGGATTAAATCCACGAGTTTTTTATGCGGCCGAGAGGACTTGAACCTCCACGGTATTGCTACCACTAGCGCCTGAAGCTAGCGCGTCTGCCAATTCCGCCACGACCGCATATCGTATGTTTTCCATACGTTAGGCACTTATATAGGATAACGGACGAGGAGATATTTTGCAACTGTTTTTTTGAAAAGAGCACAACTTTTTCGTTGTAAGTGATTTCAGACTTGCCGAGTGTGTTTACTCCTTTAAGAGATGTGAGACATCCGGTAGCTGCCCATGTTGGCCGCTTAGTGGAAAAACGTTGACACCAGTGACCGTAACAAGGTCCAGTCCATCATTTTGATCCAAAAGTCCCATTAATTCCTGCACCGACAGCTCGAGTGTCACTCCGTAAAATTTGACCCCGTTTTTCGCCAGGTAATCAGACATTTCTTGTAGCCGGGATTGAGTAACAGTCGGTGTGCTGAGACCTTTTGCTGAATCATAGAGATTCCAAAAATCACTTTGATTCAATAGATAGGAAAAAGTGGAATGTAAACGGATAGTCAGCTTTTTCTCTTCTGGCCAGGAGCTTTGTTGAGAGGTTAAGTTGTTCTCCAGCAAGAGAGGATATTTTTCAGCAAGCTGTTTGTTTTCTTTTGTAGATAAGACGGCTCGACCTCTTTGAAACGCTGAGATGCCAACTGGCGGATAAGTCACGATGCTACCACTTTTTGCCAATGGCAGAGTACGGATGGCATACCAACGAGCTTCTGCTTGAGGTGCACTGTAAGTTTTCCAGTCTTCAAGCTCAGTGAAGCTGAGGTCTTTGTCGAAGGTGACATTGACGGTTAGATAAGTAGACTGAGGGAGTCCCTTCAGGTTTTCTCTTAAGTTTTGCCTGGCCGCTTCTGCATCGCCGGAGCTTTCTGAGCTGCGGGAGAACAGCGCCTCAAAAAAACCATCTAAATCTCGGGAATCAAAAGGAGAGACGGTGGGGTTAATCAAGCGACCTTTTTCAATCTGATAGTTGCGAGTGACAGTCCCGCTATCTTGCAGTGGGCGACGGTAGATCTCGCTGATATCATAAGCAGCAGGGCCGCTTTGGCTGATTTGATAGCTCTTTAGGTCCAAATTGGGCTCAGTCAAGTCATTTAGCAATTGGCGATTAAAAATGTAGCTGTCTTTTTCCACCAACTGGTTGCCAGCCGCGGGATTATAGTAAAAGTAATCGACTAGCCAACGTCCTCCAAAAAACAATAGGATCGTCACCAATACACTGCCTAAAATGAGCAGTAAATTGCGGCGACGGCTTTTCTGCTTGACACCTGCTTGAATCTTCTCAAAGTCAAATTTCTGTAAATCCGTCATGTTCCAATACCTCCTTCAATCGTTTGCGGGCCCGATACAAACGGGTCTTCGCTTGGGGATACGTCAGGTCGAGAAAAGACGCGATATCCGTCACTGGCCAATCGTTAAAATAGTGAAGCAATAATAGCTCGCGATCATTTGCCGACAATTGTTCGATTCCCCGATACAACTGCTGCTTCGTTTCGTCTGCTAACAGCGTTTCTAAAGGCGTTGCAGGAGACGAGTCTGTCTTGTCCCCGTTAAGACGAAACCATTTCTGCCAGCGATTTTGATAGCGCTGTTGATCGTAAAAACGATTTTTTATCAGCCTTAACAGCCAAAATTTCACCTGCTCTTCAGCCAGCTCGTCAAGCGCTGTCATAAGACGAAAAAAGGCGTCAGAGACTAACTCCTGGGCTTGTTCTCGATTTTTGGTGAGGCTGAGACTGTACCAATATGTCTCTTCTCCGTAACGCTCGTACAGCTGCGTTAGCTGATCTTTTTCCACCCCCGACACCTCCCTCTTCACTAAAGAAACGTTTGAGAATCAATTTGGTCACAGCTTATTTCCAGTTTAACTTGAAAAAATAAAAAAGAAATCGTTTTCTCAAGGGGAACTTCGATAACTTATTCCATTTTTTTAGATAAGATTTTCTATTTTGGAAATCAAATATTCGTGTTACCATTCATAATAAGCATTATAGATAATCATTAAAGGAGAGAGGGAAAGAAATGAGTAAAACGATAAATGTCTTAAAAGAAGTCAGTGATCCAATTCGTGTAGCTCCAGATATCATTTTTGATTTGACAGAAGTGTTGCGGGCACCTGCTCGTTATATCAGCTGGGAATTTATTCCTGAAGAAGTTGAACACAGTCTGGTGGCTAATCTCTTGTTGTTTGAGAGACATGATCGAAAAGAACCGACAATGACAATTCGTTTTGGAATGCTTCCTTACGTTAAAAGCTGGATTTTGTTAGATAAAGAATGGCTTAACGGAGAGACTCTGTTTCCAGATGCCCCCAAAGGTGTACTGAAATTTGTTTGTCATGGTAGTCGAATCGAAAGACAAGCGATTGTTAAGGCTCAATTAGTCCTTTCTTCAGGGGGGAGTAATTTTTCTGGTCGAATCGAAAATCTACTTTTGCACGAAGTAAAACCGACGCAGCCACCACTAGAGGCTGCAAGGTTGGCAGATATTTTTGGACAAAATACTAAAAAGGAATGGCCGGAAAAAATCACTGATCCAACGCAATTGAAAATGAGCCTATCTTTTGAAGAGAGTGAAGTCTCCTGGCCACAAACATCATGGTCTTGTTATGGTGGAGACCAGGAAGAAAAACTGGCTGCTGGAACGGGTTTTTTTACCAGCTATAAACGAGACAATCGCTGGTATTTGGTAGATCCAGAAGGCAATGCTTTCTTCAGTAATGGTCCAGATTGTGTTAATGTCAACTCTGACTGTAAGATTTCTGGGATTGAGAATTGGTGTGAATGGTTGCCAACAGCAGAAGAGCCAGGTTTCAATGAATTTTATACAGCGGGAAAGACGCCAGAAGGAACACCAATTATGAGCTATTCATTTTTGAAAGCCAATTTGTATCGAGTTTACGGGGAACAGTGGGAAGAGAAGTGGCAAGAGTTGATTTTGGATCAACTGCAAAGTTTGGGGATGAATACGATTGGTAACTGGAGTGACCCGAGCCTTTTTGATAAGAAACGGTTGCCTTATGTAGCCTCTTTACCAGAATTTCCCGACACCCAGCAAATGATTTTTCGCGATTTCCCCGATGTTTTCAGTGAAGAGTATGCAGTAAATGCTGCCCGTTGTGCCGAGGCTTTGTTTGAAAGAAGAGATGACCCTTGGATGATTGGCTACTTCTTGCGTAACGAGCCGGCATGGGCTTTTGTAGATGGTCTGAATCTGGCGGATGAAGTGCTATTTAATCCAGCTGCAACAGCTTCAAAAGAGATGCTGATTAAAAACTTGAAAACAAAATATGGTGGAGCGATATCTGAGTTGAATGTTGCTTGGCAGACAGATTTTTCTGATTTTGATGAGTTGAATCAACCACAACAATCCTTATCTCAAAAATCGCCACAGGCTGCCGCTGATTTGAGAGCTTTTTCTGTAGAAATGGTCCGTCGGTATGTGACGATACCGGCGCAAGCTTGTCGGAGAGTTGATCCTAATCATATGATTTTAGGAATGCGTTGGGCGTGGATTTCTGACGGGGATCTGATTGCTGGCTGGGAGAACTTCGATGTGTTTTCGATCAATTGTTATGCTGTTGATCCAACAACGCAGATTCAGCAAGTGGTCGATCTGGGTGTCGATCTACCGGTGCTGATTGGGGAGTTTCACTTTGGTGCACTAGATGCCGGCTTGTCGGCAACTGGTTTGGAGGGAGTTGAAAACCAGGAGCAAAGAGGGGCAGCCTATCGTCAGTATGTTGAAAAGACGGCCGCCCATCCCAATGGTGTCGGCTGCCATTATTTCCAATGTTATGATCAATTTCACTTGGGACGCTTTGACGGAGAAAATTACAACATTGGGATTTTTGATATTTGTGGTCAGCCTTATGTAGCGATGGCTGTGGCGATTCATGAAGTCAGCAAAAGCCTCTATTCGGTAAATGCTGGACGTAAGGCGCCTTTTGAGAAAAAAATTGCGACAATCCCTATGATTGCGTATTGATCATGTTAATCAGAATGGCCTCTCGATTTGAGTATGGAGGCAGTAGTTTTTTGATATGTTCATTATCCCAAGTAATTGTTACGACATTATCTTCAAGCATATGGAAGAGAAGTGTTAGAAGCTACCTGTAATTACAAAATTTAATGATATGAAAAAGGAGTACCTAGCTATGAAAGATCGCGCCAATCGGCTGAACAATACCAAAATCTGGAACATTATCTTGATGATAATAACAGGTATTTCCATAGCATGGGGGCTTTTTGCCATCCCTTCTACGTTAAATCCACAACGAGAAGCCTATGATTATTTAGAAGACTTAGGACTTGACCCAGAGCCGATTTATCGTCATGCAACCACATTGCCGGTGAAAATTGTTTTTATCGCTGGGTTGCTGTTAGCGATTATTTTGATGCTTTTTTATCTTCGCAATCATCAAAAGCTTAAGAATAGTCAGCAGCCGGATTTACACCCCTATCTGATTTTTGTCGGTTGGCAGCTTTTTGACATGTTATTTAGCTTAGTCTACGATCCGATGAATGCCAATCAGCTTAGTTTCAGTGGTATTCTGTCGCTTTTGATTAGCTACCTATTTTATTGTGGGATTCCCTTAATTATTTTATATAACCTCTGGATGATTAAAAAAGAGGCGGCGACATTCCAATGAAGGTTCCTGACGAAACAGAAGCCATCCTTACCAATCAGTTTTGCATTACAAAAGGATTACGAAACACGCTTTATGAAACCGCCGCTATCAGTTATAATGATTGGAATAGCAAAGGAAGTTCTGACATGGGAGGACAATCATGAAGAAATGGTTCGCAGCTGGGTTGGTTATAGTCGGACTAATTTTGGGAGGCAGCAAGGCGACAGCAGCAGAAAATGCTGTGGTGATAGCAGAAAATGAACAACATTTTGAGCTGGCGGTAGCAGATGAATCGGGAAAAATAATGAAGCTGGCTCCTGGAATGAAGCTGCCGCAACAACTAGTGAAGTTGAAGAATGAAACAGAGCAGAGAAACTTTGAGTTGGTGTTGAGTCAAATTGTTGCTGATGACTGGCTGGTGGAACATTTACAGGGAACGATTCATTTGGGAGAGGAATCTTTTACGTTAGCAGAAATCATGTCTGGCGTAGACGTCCATGTTTGGCCCGGCAGTGAGTTGCCTGTCACGACGCATCTATCTCTGGCAGATAGTACTTCTACCAGCAAAGATAAAAAGCTGCAGGGAACCATGACATTGACTTTTTCGATTACGAAATCCGGAGAAGCGACTGTCGCCGGTTCCAAAGAGAACGCCGCAAAAGCTACTGCGGC
The DNA here is from genome assembly GCF_049166715.1 of Enterococcus infantis. Taxonomy (NCBI): domain Bacteria; kingdom Bacillati; phylum Bacillota; class Bacilli; order Lactobacillales; family Enterococcaceae; genus Enterococcus; species Enterococcus infantis. The sequence continues at coordinate 108,431 of NZ_JBMHFB010000005.1, forward strand.
TATCTCTGATAAGCAAGAAGCTGTTGCCGCAACTGGCAATCAACTACCAAAAACCGGTATTCGAATGGGACAGTTTGCGACATTAGGGGGCTGTGTTGTTATACTCAGTGGAATCCTCTTATTGCGAACTAAAAAAGAAGACTAATAAAAAGCTGAAGCAATCATCGGTTCATCCGAAAATTGCTTCAGCTTTTTTAATGACCCAGCAGACGACAAAAGAAGAGGGAAGGCTGTTTAAAACGCACAACCTTCCCACTTGTAGAAAAAAGATTGAAGTAGTGTACAGATTTTTAATTTTCAGAGGTGGTGTCAATTCCAACGAAAAACTCAGGAAATGCTTTCAGGACAACTTCAGCATCCTCATTGACCTTGTGGATATGATGAGCGACAGCTTCAGCTAATTGCGCTCGATCCTTGAGCTTAATCAGTGCTACGATTTGCTGATGTTCCGCTAGAATATTATCCCAACCAAGTTCTTCCACTTCCAAGCGCAGATGGCGAAAACGATTCAAGGCAGTATTTAACAGTTGCAACCATTTCCACACGTGTTCTTTATTAGCAATCACATAAAAGGCTTGATGGAATTCTTCATCCAATTGAAAATAGTGGTCATGGTCTTTGGCTTCAAAATAAATATGCTGAATCTTCAGCATGTTTTCCAGCTCGATGATTTGCTGAGGTGTGATTCGATCGCAGACTTCTTGTGCAACGAGTTTTTCAATGTTTTCGCGTACGAAGCGGGCTTCGTAGACTTCTTGCAAGTCAATCTTCGAAATATACGTACCACTTTGAGGAATTACTTGTACGAGACCTTCCTTTTGCAGACGCAAGATGGCCTCTCGAACAGGAGTATCCCCAATCCCTAATTTTTGGACCAATTCCTTTTTGGAAACTTTTTGTCCGGGCTTCAGCTGATTTTTTAATACCAATGTTTTCAGCTGTTGATAAGCTCTGGTTTGATTGTTCTCAATCATGGTTTTTCTTCCTTTCTTGTCTTATATGGGTCAGAGTAATGGTTAGCTTTGAAGCGCTGATTTTATTGTGCAAATACTAATATACCAGTTTTCTTAAAGGAAGTCGATATAAGAAAACAGGACAGATGCTGCTTTCAGTCCAACAAAAGGCAGCTTCATCAGCTTTTTATGAAGAAGAAAAAAGTGGCAAAGCAGGTGAATTATCGCTATCTAAAAAATGGGGTGATAACCTAAAAATCGGGGCATCCTTTTATGAAACCCTTTTCGTTAAGATTTGGATGTAGCAAGAAGCAATGGAAGAGAGGAAGGACAGTCGTATGAACAAATGGAAAAAGCTGGGGCTGGCGGCTGCAACATTAACTTCTGTATTTTTTTTAGGAGCATGTGGAAGCGGTAACGCCGAAACTAAGGATGGCAAAACGGTCATCGAATTTTCTCATTGGGGGGGCGATGATGCTTATAAAACAATTTATAAAGACCGAATTGCAGCTTTCGAAAAAGCCAATCCCGATATCAAAGTAAAAGTGATCTCGATTGCTGACAACTATGATACGAAACTATTGACGATGTACGCAGGGAAAGAGGCACCAGATGTGGTACAAGTGGCTGAAAATGGCCAGAATTTCGCATCAAAAACGCTATTTGAGGATCTTAGTCCGTACATTAAAGAAGCTGGTATCGATACTGAAGCAAGTTGGGCGGATGCTTTAACACAGTACACTTGGGAAGACCAACCTTTTGCACTACCAGACCGGGGGGGGCCCGAAATTATGTACTACAACAAAGATATGTTCGATGCGGCAGGCTTAACGTATCCGACAGCAGACTGGACAATTGAGGACTATACGGCGGCTATGAAAAAACTGACTGTCAAAAAAGGTGATCAGACTCTTCAATATGGAGCGAGTGGTTTGGATTGGACACCTAACTGGGGGGTGTTCGTCAACTCCAATGGTGGCGAAGTGATGCAAGAAGGAAAACTCACAATCGACAGTCCAGAAAATCTCGAAGTGCTGGAATGGTACAACGAAGTTTATCAAAAAGGCTATATCTTGACCTATCAGGAATTGGAAAATGTTAAAAATTCTAATGCAGATTCTATGTTTTCGCAAGGAAAAGTTGCCATGTTGACCACAGGCTTTTGGAATATTCGTAGTTTTACGGAATTAGAAGAGCTCAATTTCGACATTGCACCAATGCCATCTTTCAAAGAAAAGACAACATGGCCATTTGGTAGTGCACTGGCTCTTTCGAAAGATTCTAAGCACAAAGAGGCTGCTTTCAAATTTATGAACTATATGACAGATGTCGAAGCGCAAAGTATCATGGGGGAAACCCTCGGAGACTGTCCGGCAAATTTGAAAGTCTTGAATTCACCAGAGTTTAATAACCGTCAGATCAATGGTCGAGAGTTGAACTTGGAAGCAGTGGGCTTATCTGCCGAACGAGTCAAAATTGATGGTGTTTTCCAAGGACCGTATTACGGTGAAATCACCGCAGCTGGTTCGAATCAAGTAAAAGAGATGCTGCTAGGGCGTCTAACACCGCAAGAGGCAATCGAAAAAATTCAGGAACGTGGAGAGAAAATCCTAAAGATGTATTAAGACAAAATTCTGTAGCAGCTAGGTAAAAACTAGTCTCAGACAGCTTTGGGAAATAGGAAGGAATGACAAACGTGGAATATACCGAATCCATGGCGCTTCAGAGAAAGCAATCGCGCCGTAAAAAACAAAAAATGCAGAAGCTTTGGTTCTTTATCTTTATCTCTCCTTGGCTGATTGGCTTCTTAGGATTGACGGTGGGACCGATGATCTTTTCATTCATCATGAGTTTTACTGATTGGGATATGTTTTCTCAAATGAACTTCGTTGGTTTGAAGAACTATATCAATTTGTTCCAAAACGATGATATTTTCTTGCAGGCCATCGGTAATACCTTTAAGTACACATTGATTAGTGTGCCGTTGAATCTGTTACTATCATTAGGGATGGCCTATCTGTTGAGCTTCAGGCTAAAGGGAATGCGTCTATTTCGGACTGTCTATTATTTGCCGTCCATCGTACCAGTCGTGGCCAGCACACTATTGTTTTCTCGCATTTTGGCAACGAATGGGATTCTGAACAAAGCACTGTCTTTTATAGGAATCCAAGGGCCTTCTTGGCTGTTGGATAAGAGTACCGTATTGTGGAGTTTTGTATTTCTGGCATTATGGGGCGTCGGGGGGACGATGATCTTGATGTTGTCAGCAATCAATTCTGTTGGAGAAGAAATGTACGAATCGGCATTGCTAGACGGAGCAACCCGTTTCCAAATGTTTCGTAAAATCACAATCCCGCAGATTTCACCTATCCTATTTTTCAATCTGATCACTGGAATTATCGGCTCTTTACAAACCTTTACACAGGTTTACATGATGACGAATGGTGGGCCAGACAATGCTAGTGAGATGATTGTACCTTATCTGTATAAAAATGCCTTTTCCTATTATCGAATGGGTTATGCTTCGGCGATGGCCTGGGTGCTATTTGCTATCGTTATGGTCTTGTCAGTAATTGTATTGAAGAGTTCTAGTATGTGGGTATTTTATGAAGAGGAGGTCAAATAATTATGTTGGATCTGAATTTGAGCAAAAAAGCCAAAGTGGTTGTTTACCTTGTGCTGATTGCATTTGCTTGTGTACTGATCATCCCATTTTTATACATGATTTCAATCGCTCTAGCATCACCTGAGACCAATATCAAAGAAACCTTCACTATCATTCCTCGTGAATTTAACTTTAACAATTTTGTCAGCTTGTTTAACGACACCATGACCGGAGATAAACCAGTAGGAAAATGGTTCGCGAATTCCATGTTTGTTGTCATTATGAGCATTATCGGACAACTGATTTCTTCAACAATGGTCGCCTTTGGTTTTGCTCGAATGCGTTATAAGCATAAAAATAAGTTGTTTTTGCTGTTGTTAGCCACCATGATGTTGCCGGGGCAGATTACATTGATTCCTGTCTTTATCATTTTCCGAAATATGGGGCTCTACAATACCTTGTGGCCGCTGATTATTCCCCAATTTTTCGGATCGGCTTACAATATTTTCTTTACTCGCCAATTTATTACGGCGCTGCCGGGAACCTTATTTGAAGCAGCTGAGTTGGACGGTTTAACACCGTTTGGTATGTACCGTAGAATCGTATTACCTCTAATCAAACCAGCGATGTGTGCCATTGGAATTTTCACCTTTAATGCTTGTTGGGGAGATATCATGGGACCGCTGATTTACACTTCTGATACTAATAAGATGACCATGGCATTGGGAGCGCAGATGCTATCAGCTTCTGCTAATCCCACTGGTACTTTGAATATGTCTATTTTGATGTGTATGTCACTAGTTTTGACACTGCCGCAAATCATCGTTTACTTTTGGGGACAAAAATACCTCTTCCAAATTAATTTGGGAATTGGGAATAGTGGTACTAAATAAATAGCGGGTGCTTGAATATGAATGATGTTCACTCGTAGTAGTCAGGCTGTCTGACTACTACGAGGTGCCAACTAGAGGTGAAACACATTGTCATCGAAAAGAAAGAAGGCTGCAAAGATGAAAGAACAGGGTCAGAAAAATCGCTTTGATGTGTATAAACTAGTCAACTACATGGAAAAAGTGAATTATATCTGGTGGTGTTTGTTGGCAACGATTTGTTTCTGGTTAGTCAATTTACCACTTGCGTTATGTCTCTTGCTTTTGCCGTTGACTTCGGTTAATTTACCATTTTTACTGTTGGCCTTATTGCCAGTAGGTCCAGCATTTTTGGCTTTGCTAAAGGTGTTAAAGCAGGTAGAAAGTGAGGGTTCCATACTACGGCCGTTCTTTGGATACCTCTGCCGGGAAACCAAAAGCTTTTTACGAATATGGCTACCAGTCTGGGGAATTCTGAGTTTGGCAGGAACTAATTTGATGCTGGGGCAGTTGTTGCATTTTAGTGAAACGATTCAGTTGTTGAACCTTTTCATTTTGGTTGTGACTATCACTTTCTTTTTGAATTATTGTTTGTTGCGAGTCTTTTATCCACAGGCCGCAACTGTTGACGGGCTACTCACCACTCTCAAGCTATCAATTTTGAAATCTGGGCGTTACGCTATGAGTTTTATGCTCCTATTGGGAACTTTCATTTTATTGAGCAACGTATCTATCTATTTGTTTTTCTTTGGTATTGGCTTGGTGGCATTGCTGTTGATTTTAAACTATCGACCAATTGCCGAATATATCAGGGAGAAAACAGCGTAACATTTTCTTACCATCTCGCTTTCCAACGGCACGGGCCAACCCATAGGCCGGTGCTGTTTTGATGTCGAGAGTTTTTTTCAACAGGAAGTGATTGGACATATTTTTTCAAAAGGATAATATTTTCCATCCAATGGTTACGTATTTTCCATTTTGATAATTGTGGGATTATGATAAGGTTTCATCTGAGATAACTAAATGTGGATTGTTCGGCGGCTTACTTATTGGAATGAATAATTAATTGGCAGCCTGGCCTACCTAGTGAAAAAAGAACTATTATTTTACAGAAGGTTCAGTATAAGAGGAGGAAGAACATGAATACTTTTCAAATTATCGATTGGCGCTTTCATTTAGGCGAGGATCGCAACGCTTGGCAAAAACACTATGATGACCAACAGTGGCAAACGGTGAGAGTTCCCCATGACTGGAGTGTAACTCAAGATTTTGTAAAAGAGGCGTCAAGTGGTACCGGTTATTTGCCAGGAGGTATTGGCTGGTATCGGGCACACTATTCGCTAGCTGAGCTTGGTGTGGAAAAAGATCAGATAGTCCAGCTGCGTTTTGACGGCGTCTACAAAAATGCGGATGTCTGGGTGAACGGCTATCACTTAGGGAACCGACCTTCTGGATACAGCTCATTTGACTTTGATATCACTGAAATGATTCGGATGGCGCCCAATGACGATGTGGTGGTTGCTGTACGAGTGGATCATACTGATCTGGCTGATTCTCGTTGGTACAATGGTTCCGGAATCAATCGACCGGTAACTTTTGTAGTAATGGAAGAGGTTTTTGTGGATCGTTATGATGTAACCTTTGTGACTGAAGAGGTGGCAAATGATGCAGCTAAGGTGACAGTAGCAGTCAAATTGAGCAATCATACTGGTGAAGCTACTCAAGCTGAAGTAGCTGTTGAACTAAGAGAACTGGGAGGCAATAGTTGCTTGGTATTCCCGACACAGCCAGTGACAATTGCTGCTTGTCGCAAGCAAGAGGTGGTATTCAGAGGTGAGCTGGCTGGTGCAGCATTGTGGTCACCAGCTACTCCTAATTTGTATGAGTTGATCACAATTGTCAAACATGATGGAAAAGAGAGCCGTTTTGTTCAAAAGACAGGCATTCGCACCTTCAGTTTTAATGCTGACACTGGCTTTGAAATCAATGAAGAAGCTTTAAAACTTAAGGGAGTTTGCTTACACGAGGATGCTGGTTGTTTTGGAACTGCCGTGCCGACTGTCGTGTGGCTGCGCCGACTGCAAAAACTTAAAGATATGGGAGCCAATGCTATCCGAATGGCTCATAATCCTCACAGCCAAAATCTTTATGATCTGTGTGATGCTTTGGGATTTTTGGTCTTTGATGAAGCTTTTGACGAGTGGGAAAATCCCAAAAACAAATGGTGGCAAGGGCATAACGTCTATCCACCAAAATTCGAAGGCTATGCTAAGGATTTTCCTGCTTGGCACAAAAAAGATCTGGTAGATATGGTTCAGCGCAATAAGAATCGTCCGGCAATTGTTGCTTGGAGTATTGGTAACGAGATTGATTATCCCAATGACCCTTACCAAAATCCGCTTTTTGAAGAAATGACCGGCAATAACGACAACAATAAACCTGAAGAAGAGCGGCAGTACAACCCAAATCGGCCAAATACTCTGCGTCTGACGACAATTGGCAAGAACTTGGGTAAAATCCTTCGCCGAGAAGACCCTACCCGCCCGGTGACCTTGGCGGCTGCTTTTCCTGAGCTTTCCAGTCAGACAGGCTTATTGGATGATTTGGATGTTGTCGGATACAACTACAAAGAGCACCTTTACGAAGCGGATCATTGTCGTTTTCCAGATAAGCCTTTTATTGGCTCGGAAAATGGTCATGGGTATCGGCAATGGCTGGCAGTTGTAGAAAATGACTATATCAGTGGCCAGTTTTTATGGACCGGTATTGACTATTTAGGTGAAGCTCATGGCTGGCCAATTCATGGTTCTGGAGCAGGTCTATTGACGATGGCAGGTTTTGAAAAAAGTAATTATTGGTTGCGAAAGAGTTGGTGGTCGACAGAATTGACAGCAAAATTATTCACTTTGCCGTCTGATTCGCATGCCGAACATCCAGAATGGCTGCCGGTTTTCCGTAAATGGAATTATCCACCAGCAACACCAGTTGAGATTCGTTTGTATACCAACGGAGAAAATATAACGGTAAAAAATAACGACGAAGTGATTCCCATGATGTTTGATAAACAGACTGGCTACTATCGATCAGTGAGAGAGTTTGTTGCTGGAAAGCTAACGGTGATTGCAACGCGGGGAGAGGAAAGTGTTCATGATAGCCTGCAACCTCTAGGAGAAGCAACACAATTAGTACCACTCGTCTGGCAAGATCGTACTGCAGTGGAAAGACTACAAAAAAATGCAGTTTCACTGGAAGAAATTCAACAAGTTCAGCTAACTTTTTGTGATAAAGACGGACAACGGACCTTTACGGAGCAGCAGATTTGGTTTGATGAACAAGCTTCTGATTGTCAATTATTGGGAATTGAAAATGGGGATTTGGCGGATATTACCCCATATACGGTGGCAGGACGGCGTAGTTATCAAGGACAATTGATTGCGTATGTAGCAGGAGAACCTGGCAGCCGAGCCGTATTTTGCACAGAGGGACTACCGCCAGTCACAGTAAACTTGTAAGTACTAAAAAAGAGTTCAGACCGGTCGTGAGCTACGGCCGGTTTTTCATTGCAACTGTCAAAAATTGCCGGCATAATAGGCTGTGAGAGGCTGGGCGGTATGTATAACCTAATACCAGAAAAACTATAGAAAGCGATTTCTTAAAAATGTCGTGAGTACGGGAAAAGGTGAAGACTATGAGAAAAAAAGTGTGCGTAGGTTTAATATTGGGGCTGCTGCCGTTTTTTTTAACAGCTTGTGCAAAAAAAACAATGTCTTCTAGTAAAGTCGATCAATCGGTGGTGACCATTACTGCTGGCAAACAGTCTGATGAGAACTACGGTCGATATGCAGCAGGTGAAGATATCAATCATAATCCTATGATCCAAGAAGGTATCGATCAGTTGGGAATCAAGATTCAATACAATATTTTAGGCAATAATTACGATGATTATGTGAACCAGCTGCGCTTGGCTCTTACTGGTGCTGAAGTGCTCCCAGATGTGATTCCAGTCTACGATCAGGGCTTGATGGCAGAGATGATTGAATCGGGTCAGGTAAAAGCGATTGATGAAGATTTGGCTCTTTACCTGCCAGAGCGATTGCGTGTTGTCTATCAAAACTTTCCAGAGAGTTTTTATTCGGCGAAAAAAGGAGACAAAACTTATGGTCTCCCCATTGCTCCTAGTCTGGCAGAAACGCAAGTGCTGGTGATTCGGCAGGACTGGCTAGATAAGTTAAATCTGAAGGCACCGACAACGCTTGCCGAATTCGAGGTGGTGATTAAGGCTTTTGCAGAAGAAGACCCTGACGGCAACGGAAAAAAAGATACCTATGGCTTTTCATATTCCGGCGACGGTCTGTACAGTACCGGTTGGTTAGGGGATCCAGCGATGTTGTTTTCTGCCAATACGGGTAAGTTTATCCCTGGAAATTGGGAGGAAAATGGTGAAGGGGAGCTGATTTATGGTTCGATTCAACCAGGAAATAAAAAGACGTTAGAAAAAATGGCTACGTGGTACCAAAAAGGTTGGATTGCCTCAGATGCTTCAGTTACAAATGATTGGAATGCAATGTTGGCTTTTCGCGACGGTAAAGCAGGAATGTACGTTGGTCGTCCAGCACATATTGAAGACAGTATTGAGGTAGAAAGTAAGATTCTTGGTGCAAAAATTGGGGTTTATCCCACGATTCGTCAAGACCATGGGGAGCCTACTTACCAACGAGCCGAGGAAAATGATGGCTGGCTACTCTTTAAAAAGGATTTCAATGGAATGGAAGCCTTCTTTAAATATTATGATTGGCTGTATGACGCTGCTTTTGGGACAGGTGATTTCAAATATGGCTATCTGGAAAACTATGACTACGATATTGTGAAAAAACAGCCAGTATTTGATCCGACAACATTTGACCCACCTCAAACTCGTTGGCTGTTTAACCCCAGTAAGGCTATCTTGACGAAAAATATGCCTGCGTTAGATCAGATGTTGCCTTACCATAAAGCTGTCACCGGGGATTTGGCAACTAACGGTACAGAAATGAAGCTGCAGCAACTTTATCATACAGACTTGAAACCGTTAGTGGTTGCAGGGAACATTGCCTACCAAAACCAAGAGCAACTGACAGCTAATAAATTTCGCGGGCAATTATCAGATACTTTGCAAGATCTCTTTTATCGTTTTCAGACCAAAGAAAACCAGGTCTTCAGCGATATCATCAGTGGCAAGAGTGACAGCTCAGCTTTTGATGCTTTCGTATCTGATTGGGATCAAAATGGTGGTGCAGACATCACGGCAGCAGTCAATGACTGGTATCTGCAGACAAGTGAGGTGAAAACCAGTGAAGCAAACCATTAAATGGCTACTGGCAGCTTTTGTCGGATTACTTTTAGTTGTACTGGTTTTCTTTGTCTGGCTGTTTAATTACACAGCCAATAATATGCAAAACAATGTGATTCACAGCACGCAAAAACAGCTGGATCACGCCGCCTATCTTTTAGAAACTGAAGTTAAAGAGGCGGAGTTGAATGCTTTATCGGTAATTTCTGATCGACGAATTCGCTTTTTTGAGGCTGATCGCAAACCGGAAGAGCCGGATTATCGCTTTACAGATCAGTATTCCGAAGTTCGCAACGCTCTTTTAGGTCAAGTACAAAATAGTGAAGGTATTGAGTCATTGGCAGTGTATTGGCAAGACAGTGGTCAAGTGATTACTAGTCATGAAGCGGTCATCGATTCACCAGAATTCTATCAATCATTGCCAAAAAATGGCTGGTTTTCCGACAATAACCGTCTTTTCTTTGTGACCTCATACCCCTATGTCTACCTGCCAAAGTCTAAGCTGAATGCCCCTCAATACTATGTGATTGTAGAGTTAAGTCGTTATCATCTGGAAGAAATTCGTCAGATAATTGCCAACACAGATCACAGCCGAAGCTTATTATTATTGCCTGATTTAACAGGAATCTCAGCTGAAGATGACACAGATCAAGGGGCATTGGTTGCAATTCGCCAAGATAACGGGTTGACTGCTGACGCTAAGCAAGGCCATTTTTATTTGGCGGGGGAAGATTACCTGTATTTTACTAACAAAAATGCAAAATCTCAGTTGCGTTTGATTACCTACTTACCCTATTCCAGAATTGCTGAGCCAGTTAATCGAGTTGCAAAGATCACATTTACAGTCGCGCTGTCTGTCCTAGCGTTTGCTGTCATTATTGGGATTTTATTTTATAAGAATATTTCACAGCAGATGAAAAAGCTGATTGCGAAGTTCAAACAAGTAGAGAACGGCAATTTTGATACCCGAATCACTGAATTGCCAAAAAATGAATTTGGTTATGTCTTCGATCAATTTAATCAGATGGTTAGCGGTGGTCAGCGTTTGATGCAGTCCTTAGCCAATGAACAGCGTTCCCGGGATGTTGCTGAATTTAAACAGTTGCAGTTTCAGATTAATCCTCACTTTTTATACAATAGTTTGGCTTATATTGTTTCTATTTCCTATAACCAGGAAGCTGTGATTGATATGGCAGCTCATCTGTCGAATTATTACCGTTACAGTACGAAAGCTCGGGTAACCACCACAGTTGGAGAAGAAGTACACTTTGCCAGAAACTATCTGGAAATTATGGCGATGCGGAAAAATTTAGATTATACATTGGAGATGGATGAAACTATTCAAAATGTGTCAATCCTGCCTTTGCTGTTACAACCGTTGATTGAAAACGCTATCGAACATGGTATCGAAGGAAGAGAAGGCGCACATCAAATTCATGTGCGCCTAAACCTAGAATCTGGTGAGACTGGCAAAATTCGAATAGAGGTAGCAGATGATGGCTATGGTCTGACAGCTTCACAGATTACCCAGTTAGAGACTGACTTGGCACAAAAAAAACGGGAGAAAGAAATTTCAGTTGGTCTGTGGAATGTCAACCAGCGTTTGGTAAATCACTACGGCAGCGAGGCGGCCCTGCGTTTTTCTCGCAGTAAATTAGGCGGGTTGGCAGTTACCTTTATTTTTGATACTCAAGAAAAAGTTGAGAAACCACTAGGAGACAAAAAAGCAGACAAGGGGGAATCTGTATGAGGGTGATGATTGTAGACGATGAGCAACATATGACAGAGTATTTGAAACATATCATCGATTGGCAGCGGTACGGTTTTACTCAAGTTCTAACAATTAATAAAGGTAGGCAAGCCTTACAACTACTGTCAGAAGAGTCCCCACAGCTTTTGATTGCTGACATCCGCATGCCAGAAACCAGTGGTCTAGACTTAGCAGCAAAAATTTCAGAGCTGGGACTAACTACAAAAGTTATTATTATTTCGGGTTTTTCTGAGTTTGATTACGCTCAAAAAGCTATCCGTTACGGAGTGACTGAGTACCTGGTAAAACCGGTTTTGAAAAAGGACTTCCTTTCAGCTTTAGAAAAGGTATTGCCACTGCTCAATGAGTCAAAAGATAAGCAGATACCGGCCGCAAAAAAAGCTGCTGAGCACCTGGGAGATTCTGATTTAGAAGAGCAAAAAATGACAAATACCAAGAGTCAAGAAGCTGCTATTGAGTTTCTAAAGGCGTATATCCAAGACCACTATGATGAATCTTTGTCATTGGAGCTATTGGCGGAAAAAGTCCATTTGAATGCCAGTTATTTGTCATACTATTTTAAAAGCAGCACCGGTGAAAATTTACTGGGATATTTGACTGATGTTCGGATGCAAAAAGCAGCTGAGTTGTTGGCAAATAGTGAGTTGCGAGTGAATATCATTGGTGACATGGTAGGCTACCATAAGACTCAATATTTTATCTCTCTTTTTAAGAAAAAATATGGATTAACACCACAGCAATATCGTAAGCAGCATTTTTAATGAGCGATGCAGCAGCTGAGTGAAAATGAGAATAAGGTTAACGTCCCCGACATCGTGTGGCAAGTAGAAGGTGTCGGGGATGTTTCGTAAAATTGCTGGTAGCTAGTAATTTTCAGTAGTATAGCTATTTATATGATTAACGATTTGATTAAGTATGTTATGGATAGAGTAGGAATGTCCCCATTTATGTACTTTTTACTGAAAAAGATAAAAATAGTGTTGAAAGCCCTTTTTTATTATGATACGCTCTTTTTGAAAAAGCAAATATATTCATTTTGTAAAAGGAATTAAAAAGTTAACTAAAGGAGCGTATCAAATGACTATTCAATTATTGACTAAAAAAAGCGGTCCAACTATCAGCAAATACATCTACGGCCATTTCGCTGAACATTTAGGCCGTTGTATCTACGAAGGACTCTATGTAGGAACGGAGTCTGAGATTGCCAATATCAATGGCATGCGTACCGACGTCGTTGAGGCATTGAAACACATCAAGATACCGGTTTTGCGTTGGCCGGGGGGATGTTTTGCCGATGAATACCATTGGAAAGACGGGATTGGTCCGAAAGAAACCCGTAAAATGATGGTCAATACTCACTGGGGCGGGGTGACGGAAAATAACCACTTCGGCACCCATGAATTTTTTGAACTGGTAAGACAGCTGGAATGTGAAGCCTATGTGAATGGGAATGTCGGCAGTGGAACTGTCCAAGAAATGCAGGAATGGGTGGAGTACATCACCATGGGGGGCGTTTCTCCTATGGCCGAAGAGCGCCGCAAAAATGGGCGAGAAGAACCTTGGAAACTGGCTTTTTTTGGAGTTGGTAATGAAAACTGGGGTTGTGGAGGTAATATGCGGGCGGAATATTATGCTGACGAATACCGACGCTATCAAACTTATGTCCGCCAGTACGGAGAAGATAAAATCTATAAAATTGCCGGTGGGGCGAATGTTGCCGATTACCACTGGACAGAGACTTTGATGAAAAATGCCCATTGGATGATGGACGGTTTGAGCTTGCATTATTATGTCCATCCTCATGGGTGGGAAGAAAAAGGCAGTGCCACTGAGTTTACCGCTGATGACTGGTATTTAACTTGTGAGAAAGCTGCTTACATGGACGAACTTATCAGGCGCCATGGTACGATTATGGACAAATATGATCCGGAAAAGCGTATCGGGATGATTGTAGATGAGTGGGGGACTTGGTTCACAGCGGAGCCTGGTACAAATCCGGGTTTTTTGTACCAGCAAAATACCCTGCGAGATGCGATGGTGGCAGCAATCACCTTGAATATTTTCCACAAACATGCCGATCGAGTTCACATGGCTAATATTGCTCAGACGGTAAACGTCTTGCAGGCGATGATTTTGACAGAAGGAGCTCAAATGGTGAAGACACCGAGCTATCATGTGTTTGACCTTTATAAAAATCACCAGGATGCACAATTAATCGACTGTTTTGGTGAACTCCCGCCTCATGTAACGAGCACAGCTTCACAAAAAGGTGGCCAATTGACAGTCAGCCTCGCCAACTTTGATTTAAAAGAAAGTGCGTCCTTGAATATCGCTTTAGATACAGCTGTGACAGTGAAAGAGGCACGAGGTCTCATTGGTACAGAAATGAACGCCTATAATGATTTTGACCACCCAGAGACAGTAACAATCACTGATTTTGATGGAGTAACAGAAATTGAAGACGGGGTGAAACTCAGCCTGCCTCCGATGAGCATCGTGGCGATTACGATGGCGTGCCACGAATGATTTGTCGCGGTTGTCAGCCAAGAGAAGCTGCTCGTAACGTGGATGTGAAGGAATTGATCAACGAACAACTCACATTGGAAGCAGCGTGTCTACCAGAAACAGAGGTTAGAAAGCGAACCGAGATTTGTCAGAAATGCCCCTATCGTTCACTGCATACTTGTACTAAGTGTGGTTGTTATTATGAATTCCGTGCCCATTTGCCACAAAAAGATTGCCCGCAAGCCCGCTGGCCCAAAAGAGAATTGAAGGGAAGTGTCACTCCGTGCGTTTAGATATCACAGAAAGTTCGTTGCCAGTGTATGAAGCACTAGCTAGTAAAACCCGCTTAGAAATGCTGCAAATCTTGTCCCAAGGTGAGAGCAATATCAAAGAGCTGGCGGAAGCTTTGGGGCTGTCCAGTGTGATTATTGGTAAACATATCAATCAACTGGAAAAAGCCGGGTTGATTACCACACGTCGTATTCCCGGAAAAGCAGGTACACAGCGTCTTGCTAAAATCTTGGCTGAAGAGCTGAATGTTGTGGTTAGTCAGGGGCAAAACCGTGGCTACCAATATAGACAGGAAGTACCTATTGGGCATTACAATCGATTCAATGTGGCACCCACATGTGGTTTAGCGACGGCTAGTGACTATATTGGCAATTTTGATGAACCAAAATATTTTATGGACACCTTAAAAGCGGAGGCGGGGATTTTATGGTTTACAAAAGGGTTTCTGGAATATCAGGTTCCTAACTTATTGCAAGCGAATCAAGAGCCGGAGAGTTTACGCTTATCTTTGGAAATTTCGTCAGAATATCCTGGCTGGAAGGAAGATTGGCCGTCAGATATTACTTTTTCATTGAATGGGGTAGAGCTTTGTACATGGCGAAGTCCAGGCGACTTTGCTGATCGCCGAGGAAACTATACGCCCTCCTGGTGGTCTTCAGAGATTAATCAGTATGGGCTTTTGCTGACTATTGATGTGCGAGAAGATGGGGTTTTTATTGATGACGAGCAAGTATCGAAGGTGTCGCTGTCAGAAATTACCAACGATCTACAGGATTTTTGGAATCTAAAGATAGCAGTAAAAGAGGACGCGGAAAAAGTCGGCGGCATCACACTTTTTGGCAAAGACTTTGGTGATTATGATCAAAGCATTGTCTTTTTGACCAGCTATCGTCCGAAATACATGAGTGAATCAAGGTAAAAGATTCATAAGAAGGAGAATGAGATGACAAACCCGGTTATCACGCTTTATCCTCAACAAAAAGGAGCACCGTTAGGAGATTTGTATGGTATCTTTTTTGAAGACTTGAACCATGCAGCAGACGGCGGTCTATATGCAGAGATGATCCAAAATCGCTCCTTTGAATTTTGTTCTATCGACAATAAGGAGTATCATGGCCTATATGGCTGGACGGATGGAGTTGGTCAACCGCTTCGTTCTGAGGCTTTACATGTTCGTGTACTCACAGATCAGCCATTGCATCCAAAAAATCCCCATTACCTGAAAATCGACGTTAACGAAACCTTTGAACTTCAAAATACGGGTTTCAACCAAGGTCTGGCGCTCAGCGAAGGAGAAAGGTATGACTTCAGCTTATTTGCTCGTACGCCGATTCAATCAGTAAATATTACTGTTCAGCTAAAAGAAGTTGATGGAAGTATTTTAGCACAAGAAACAATAGCAGTTAAAAACCCTGAGTGGCAAAAATGCGAAGTGAAACTAACTGCGAAGACAACAACAAGAACAGCCCGTTTAGCACTGGTTTTTGAAGCCGGAACTAATTGCGCCGTCGATATGGTCTCATTATTTCCCGTAGCAACGTTCAAAGGTCGGAAAAACGGCTGCCGCAAAGACATCGCGGACTTATTGGCTGCTATGAATCCAAAATTTATGCGTTTTCCTGGTGGCTGTCTTGTTCATGATGGGAGTCTAAATGCCGAAGATCGGGATTCCATGTACCGTTGGAAAAATACCATTGGACCAATTGAGCATCGTCCTTCAAGGCGTAACAGTTGGGGATATAATCAAACGTTAGGGCTGGGTTTTTATGAATATTTCCTCTTATGTGAAGATTTGGGAGCAAAGCCATTGCCGGTTCTGCCGGCAGGGTGGGATCCACATCATCAACAGGCGGTGCCAGTTGAAATGTTGGGAGAATGGATTCAGGATGCACTAGATTTAATCGAATTTGCAAATGGGAATACCGCCACTAAATGGGGTGGAATGCGAGCTGAGATGGGCCATCCAGAACCTTTCAATCTGGAATATTTGGCAGTGGGTAACGAGGAGGTGGGACAGGAGTTCTTCAATCGATATGACCATTTTCACAAAGCAATCCGTGAAAAATATCCCGAAATTCGGCTGATTAACTCTGCAGGGCCCTTTGCTGCTGGTAGCGAATATCAACGAGGATGGAACAGCGCTCGCAAAAATGGATCTGACTTGGTAGATGAACATTATTATCAGACGACAGATTGGCTACTGGCCAATCACGATCGCTATGATCATTATGATTCCACAGGTCCAAAGGTTTTTCTGGGTGAATATGCTTCTTGGGGCAACGAGTGGTACAATGCTGCCGTTGAAGCCAGCTACATGATTGGACTGGAACGTAATGCCGATAAAGTTGCTTTGGCTTGCTATGCACCGATGTTAGCAAATATCGACTATGTGAATTGGCGACCGGACTTGATTTGGTTCGATCAGGCCCACGTATATGGCAGTATGAACTATCACGTGCAAAAACTCTTCACTAAATTTCAGGGAACCCACAATATGGGGATGGAAGTCACAGGACTTGCAGCGCCAAAGCTTTTGGAAGAAAAACACATTGCTGGTGGTATTGGAATTGTAGGAGACAACGCAGAGGTTAGCTATCGAAATGTTCGAATTATTAACAACCATACTGGTGAGGAGATTACCGTGGCAGATGGTAAAATTAACGCATATGAGAAAGTGACGTTTATTGAACGCTTCGAAGAAACCGACTATACTATCAAATTTGAATTTGAAAAAACCGGTGGTCAGTGGGATCGAGGATTTCAGCTTAATTTTGGAGAACAGAATACCGAAAATACCTTTGTTTGGCTACTAGGAGGATGGCAGAACCAAGACTGCATGATTCGCTCTGTTCGTGAGGGACGCATCAGTGATCTGACACAAACGATTTGGAAGGTTGAGACAGGCAAGAGCTATACGTGTGAACTCCACATCAAAGATCGCCATATTACATCAATAGTGGATGATGTTGTGATGAACGATATTGAAGCTAAAGTTCCTATTTTGAAACAGTTTTATACCAACTGCACATTAGATGAGACTTGTAAGAAACAATATGTGAAGCTAGTAAATGTTTCTGAGCCAGTAACTGTTACCTTGAAGGGGATCACTGGTGAGCGCTTAACGATGCATAAATTGACTGCTGAGGCAAAAGCAGTCAATGATTTTAGCAATCCAGAAAATTTTGATTATCAGCAACAGGAACTACTCGTTACCCATGAGACCGCAGAAATTCATTTGCCGGAAAATAGCGTAGTTTTTGCTGAAATCAACAATTAAGTGCAAGATGCCAAATAGTGCCTTTAACGTGCTTTAAAAAGTGGAAATGGTTACTGATTTAAAAAATATTAAAGGAAGTTTGGTGATGCAGCTGAACTTCTTTTTTTGTACCGCCAGCTTAGATGAGTTTTGATAGTAGGGTTGAATGAAGCTATTGGTAAATCATAAGATTATACATACAAATAAGTAAAATTCTACATTTTTGAATAACTATATCCATGCTACTATATACTTGTCTACAGAGAGTCAGGCGTCTCAAGGAAAACTAATTATTATGAAACATAATTTATAGCTTGTTAATTAAAAAATGCAGGCATTTTTTAGCGTGAAAGTTAACTTAAATACTAAAATGTTCTGCTTGACAAATGATAAGTAAACCTATAATCTACAAGCGTGTAATCGTGAAAGCACTATCAAGTTGTAGTTAGTCAAAATTCCCTGTTTTTTTTGATATTACCGATAGTGATAATGAAAGGAGTTGAAAGGAATGCACATTCCTTTATCAAAAGATTCACTGCCGGTTTTCGAGGCCCTTGCAAGTCCTGCAAGAATTGATATCATTACCCTATTATCTAAGAAAAGAATGAATGTCAAAGAACTTGCCGCAGCAATGGGGCTAAGTAATCCAGTTACAGCAAAACACGTCAAAATTTTGGAAGCAGCCGGAATCATTAAGACTGAACGTATTCCTGGTAAAGCTGGACTACAAAAACAATCTATTTTAAAAGTAGATTTAATCGAAATTGAATTTCCACAAAAAGTGTACCCAGCTTACCAATTTTATGAAACTTCTGTACCAGTGGGGCAATATGTCGATTTTTATGTAGTACCGACTTGCGGATTGGCAACAACAGAAGCCCAAATCGGCGAATACGATGAACCAAAGTACTTTATGGATACTCGACGAACGCAAGCAGCGATTTTATGGTTTACGCAAGGGTTTGTTGAATACAAAATTGTCAATCCATTGACTGATATGGATCGTTTGCAGATGGTGGAGATAGAGATGGAACTCTCTTCAGAGTTTCCAACTGGGAATAATAACTGGCCATCAGATATTAGCTTCCAGTTAAATGGAGTTGATTTGGGATATTGGACGTCACCCGGGGACTTTGTCGATGTCCGGGGAAAATATAACCCCGATTGGTGGCAACCCGCAATGAATCAATATGGATTAAAGGTTACGCTTCGAATTACTAATCATGGTGTTTGGATCAATGGCAAGCAACTATTGTGGAGTCGGATGCGAGAGTTGAAACTGGATAAGATGATTTGGGATTTTCGGATTAGTGTCAAAGAAGATGCTGAAAATATTGGTGGCTGCACTATTTTCGGTAAAGGTTTTGGAAATTATGATTCAAATATTGAATTTAAGTTCTACTACAGTGAAAAGACAGATCCGGAAGAGGACATGCTGCCTCCTGAATTACCGGTGGAATCGATTTAGTCGTATAGAGAGAAGAGGCATTCCTAAAAATGGAAATGTCTCTTTTTATTTATTCTTTAAATTAACTTTTCGTTACGTTTATCGTATTAAGTTATCCAATACGATAAATAATTATTTACATATAGTTGTAAACTTAGTAGACTGTATCTATACTACTAGCAAAGTTAGGATGAGAAATATGATGAATCATTATTTGTTTGTTCATTTTACCGGTGAGCACCGAGATGGTGAACAGGTTTATTTCAGTATTAGCCAAGATGGGAAGCATTTCCATGACTTAAACCAAGGGAAGCCCGTCTTGAAAAGCACTGTAGGTGAAAAGGGAATTCGAGATCCTTTTATCATCCGGCAACCGAAAACAGGAAAGTTTTACTTGATTGCGACAGATCTGAGGATTGAAAAAGGGTTGGGATGGTCGGCAGCGCAAACCAGTGGCAGCCGTAAAATCGTTGTTTGGGAATCTGCTAATTTGATCGAATGGCAAGGACCACGGGCGCTGACGGTAGGTGTCCCTGAGGCCGGAAATGTTTGGGCACCAGAAGCTATATACGATGAAAAAAATGGGCGATTTCTGGTATTTTGGGCTTCTAAAGTTGCTGGAAAACATAAGATGTACGCGGCTTATACGGATGATTTTTCGGCAATCGACGAACCGTTTGTTTTCATGGAAAAAGAGCAGGATGTCATTGACAGCACGATTACTTTTCATGAGGGATTTTATTACCGATTTACTAAGGATGAAACAACTAGCCGAATCATCATGGAACGTTCGCCAGAATTAACGGGTAGTTATGAGCCTGTTTTTTCACCGGTTTTAGAAATGCAATCCGGTGTGGAGGGTCCGGAAATTTATCAAGGGGAAGATACTCGCTGGTACTTGATTTTAGATCGATTTGCTGAAAATAAAGGCTATCAGATTCTGGTCACTGATGATCTGGGGAAAAAAGATTTCGCAATTTTGCCATCTGATAGTTATGACTTTGGAGGAGCTAAAAAACGCCATGGGGGAGTGATGCCGATTACAGCTTCTGAATATAAGCGTCTTCAACGCTTCTATGATCAGCAGAATCCTGTAATTGCCGGACTGTATGCTGATCCGGATTTGGTTCGCTTTGGAGAGGACTACTATATTTACCCGACAACAGATGGCCAAGTTGGTTGGGGCAGTTGGGAGTTTTCTGTCTTCAAGTCTGTTTCTAAAACGCCTCAAGGTCCATATGAACGAGTAGGAAAAGTCGTGGATTTTCACATGGGAGATGTCCCTTGGGCTAAAAGTAATGCTTGGGCACCGTGTATTGCCGAAAAAGATGGCCGCTATTATTATTACTTCTGTGGAAAAGGAGAAGATGGGAACTCGGCAATTGGCTGCGCCGTGGCCACCAACCCGGAAGGTCCGTTTGTTGCAAAGAAACAACCACTAGTTACAAAGGTAATGATGGATGTGGCCGGATTGACAGGTATCCATCAAACCATTGATCCATCAATTTTCGAAGAAGCAGGCACTTATTATCTTTTATGGGGAAATGGAAAAACTGGGGCAATTGCTCGTCTAACATCAGAAATGACAGCTTTGGTTCCAGAAACAATGCAAGAGTTGGAGGGACTGACAGATTTTCGTGAAGCTGTTGAAGTCTTTAAAAAGGACGATCGATATCATTTTACTTGGTCTTGTGAGGATACGGGCAATGAAAATTATCACGTCAATTATGGCATTGCAGAAAGTGTGACTGGACCCGTGGAATTTTTGTACCCCATCTTGACCAAATGCCCAGAAAAAAATATTCTTGGAACCGGACACCACAGTATTCTTCACGATGACAAGACTGGTGAATATTGGATTAGCTATCATCGCTTTGCAACGCCACTGGAAAAATATCCAGAGACTGCTAAAGGCTATAATCGAGAGACGTGTGTTTCACCGCTGACATTCGATGCCAAAGGATTAATACAACCTGTAATTCTCTGATGATTGCCTTAAAAGCTAAACAAATAGAGCTACTAAAAAGAGTGCTGATTCGTGGCACTCTTTTTTAGTATCAGTAATCAATTTTGAAAGATGGACAAATTGTTTAATTGAACAATGGCTTGCTAAAAATAGGGTATCAAAAGAAATTTGCTTATAAATGGTCAAAATTCCGATGAAGGTTACAAATTTTGGACTTTTTTCTTAGTTTTTACTTTTTTAGAAAACGTTTTATCTGATGGATAACCTTATAAATCAGTACTTTTTAGGGTTAAAAGAACACCTAGTAATTAGTGTTTTACGACTCTCTGTTTTTATAATTAAAAAGGTGTTGTGCGTTAATAGAAATCTATGCTATTATATTTTTGTAAACAGTTACATTTAGTGCTAATTAAAAAAAGATAATCGCGATTAAGTAATTGTTAAAGAAAACGTGTAAGCACTTACTTGTGGTTTTGGCGTTAGTTAGGTTGGTAACTTATTAGTATCGGTGAATCGCGATTTTGGAAAGGATGATGAGAGCTAGGAGACGAAGAAACATAAGTACTTGTTTTTTCAAGATGAAAGGGGTCGAGTTATGGAAATGAACACATCTGTTGAAGCAGTCAAGCCCTCAAAAAAATTGGGGCTAATCGGAAAGCTGAAAGCCAATAAAGTTTTAATCGCCATGTGTTTACCGGCAGTCATCTTCTTTATAGTCTTTAGTTATTGCCCGCTGCCAGGGGTCTACATTGCATTTACGAACTTCAATTTTCGAGACGGCATTTTTGGAAGCCCATTTGTAGGATTCAAAAACTTTGAATTTTTAATCAAATCTGGGCAGCTTTGGTTGTTGACGCGTAACACTGTGCTTTACAACATTGCATTTATTGTTTTAGGTAACTTACTACAAATTACATTGGCGATTATGCTCAATGAAGTGAAAAATAAGTTATTCCGCAAGGTTTCTCAAACGATGATGTTTTTACCTTACTTTATTTCGGCAGTTTTGGTTGGAGCGATCGCGTTTAATATTTTGAACTATGATACGGGGGTTTTAAATACCATTATCAAGTCATTTGGCGGCGAACCTATGAAGATCTATAGCATGAAAAATCTCTGGCCTTTCATCATTGTCATTTGTAACTTGTGGCAGGGAACCGGCTATGGCTCCATCGTATATTTTGCAACTATTACTGGAATCGATAACAGTATCATCGAAGCAGCTGAGGTGGATGGTGCTAACACTTGGCAGCGAATTCGCTACATTATCATTCCGAGTTTAAAACCGACATTCGTTATTTTGTTCCTCTTCTCTTTGGGGGGCATCATGAAGGGAAACTTCGGACTTTTCTGGAACTTGATAGGTAATAACAGTCAATTATATCCAACGACTGATATCATTGAGACTTCTGTTTATCGAATGATGATGTCGCAAAATAATTTCACATCTTCAACGGCAGTAGGGTTGTATCAATCAGTCTTCGGATTTGTATTAGTTATGTTTAGTAACTGGCTAGTACGCCGCATCAATAAAGACTACGCATTGTTCTAGGAGGGATAGTATGGCGAAAAAAAAGAGCAAAATCAAAAATGATAAAAGCGGTGTCGCCTTGCAGGTTGTCTCCGTCGTCTGTGTAGGACTTTTTGCACTGGCGTGTTTGTTGCCATTTATTTTGATTGTATCGGCTTCTTTTAGTAACGAGAGTCAGATTATGACAGAGGGTTTCGGATTGTTACCAAAGGGGTTCTCCACACGAGCTTACGAGTTTGTTTTTGCTAATCCTAAAATGATATTGGGATCTTATGGAGTAACCATCTTGCTGACTGTGGGAGGAACGATTGTCGGTTTGTTCATTATTGCAATGACTGGCTTTGTACTTCGGCGTCAAGATTTTCATTTTCGTGATCAGCTTTCCTTTTTCATCTACTTCACAACATTGTTTTCAGCTGGGATGGCACCTTCTTACATTTGGGTATCACGCTATCTGGGGCTGAAGGGAAGCTACATGGCAATCTTTCTGCAATTACTAATGTCTCCATGGTTGATTATTTTAATGAAAAATTTTGCGAAATCAGTGCCTTTTGAAATTGTTGAGTCGGGCAAAATCGATGGTGCTGGAGACTTTCGGATTTTTTACCAATTGGTGTTACCAATGTTAAAACCAGCATTGGCAACAGTAGGCTTGTTTTTGGCATTGGGCTACTGGAACGAATGGTATTTGTCCTCGCTTTATCTAGGCTCAGCGGTGGACTTCAAACCGTTGCAATACTATCTGTACAACATTATCAACAAAGCCGCGGCTTTGCGAGGGTCGGTAGCCGGTGCGAATGTAGATATGTCGAATCTGCCGTCAAATACACTGAAAATGGCAACAGCAGTAGTCGCAACAGGACCAATCATTTTTCTATATCCTTTTGTGCAGCGCTACTTTATCTCAGGGATTACTATCGGCGCAGTCAAAGGATAAAAATTTGACAAATGGTTTACCGGACTAATCAAAATATTTGTGATGAGAGGTCCTAACATACAAAAACTGGGAGGTTTTGAAATGAAGAAAGGGAAGTTTACCAAATTTTTGAGTGGTGCATTAGTAGTAGCGGCGGCCTTGACGACATTGGCTGGCTGCGGTAGCGGAGGTTCGAGCGGGGATCAGGGAAACACAGATGGTAAGACTAAGAAAGTGACCATGTTAGTATTGGGAGATAAGCCAACAAATGGACGCTATCAAAATATGCTAAAAGAGCTCAATAAAAAAGTTCAAGAAAAAGGCGTTAATGCAGAACTTGATCTTTACTATGTGGAATGGGCAGATTGGCAAACGCAATACAATACACAATTACTGTCTGGTGATAGTTCTATTGACTTAATCACCACAGCTACCGACTGGCTGTATGCCTGGGAAAACGCTCAAAAAGGAGCCTTCCTGGGAATGGATGATGAAATGCTGAAGGAAAATGCACCCAAGACTTATGAACAAGTGTCCAAAGATGAGGACTGGGACATCACGAAACTACCCGACGGAAAGATCTACTTTATTCCAGAAGACAATTATACGCAATTTACGAATCATGGTTTCTTTTATCGTGGGGACTGGGCAAAGGAAGCTGGCTTTGAAAATGGTGAAATTACTAAAATGGAAGATTTCACCAAATACTTCCAATGGATTAAAGATAATAAAGAAGGTGTCGTACCTTGGGATGTGGCCGGAGCAAATGCTGCCGTATTAGATGGCTATCTCTTTGGCCATACAGATTATCAAAATTTGATTGGGGTTAATGCCGGTAACTATGCCATCTGGCAAACAAAAGAATCCGATCCTTACACTATCCAGTCAGCCTGGATGGATTCTGATGCAGTCATTGAAGCGGCTAAATTGGCAAAAGAGTGGAATGATATGGGCGTTTGGCGAGAAGATGTACTGAACTACGACGGAGATACGCGTAATTTATTCTTCGAAGGTAAAACTGGGACTGACCAGCACCATGCGCAAACATTCTATGGTTCCATTTATGACCAGATGACCAAAAAACAGGAAGGCTCTGACCCGAAATTCTTCTATTGGGGTCAAGAAAATAATAACTATTTCAAAGACATCAAGACTCACGGGGCGATGGCAGTCAGCGCCAACTCTAAAAATCCGGAACTCGCTTTACAATTGTATGATTTGCTGCGAAATGACGAAGAGTGCTACCGTTTAATCAATTATGGTATCGAAGGCACGGATTATGTGGTAACTGATGATGGCAAATTAGACTATCCAGAAGGGTATGATGCTGCTAAAGACGGTCTAGGTGCCAACTTCTGGGCTGGACGTATGGATGAGTTTGAATTGGATAAAACCACTGACATGCCTACGAAACATGAAATGATTGATGGCTTGTTGGAAAATGCTAAAGATTATCCATATGAGAATTTGATCTTCAATAAAGATGCGATTGAGTCCTATCAATCAGCGATGGCTTCCGTGTTGTCTGAATACATGCCGCAATTGATGACCGGTAAATACGATGATCCGGAAAAAGCCGTCAAAGAAATGCGGGAAGCACTGAAACAAGCTGGTTATGAAGAAGTAAAAGAGTCTCTACAAAAGGATATGGATGAATTTGTAAAGAACAACAATTTGAAATAGTAGTCAAAGAGAAGTCGTAGAGAAAGCCACTGGGGTTCAATTGACTGCTTCTATAGCTGCTTTTTGTGACAGGCTGTCTTGCAATTGGACAGTCTGTCTCATACATAGAAATCAAAGGAGGCGTCTAAAATGAAGGGACTTTTTAATCTAGATTCACCTTTTTCCCGATTCATGGGGCGATTGGGGGACCTAATGATCTTGAATCTGCTATTTATCGCAAGCTGTTTGCCACTGTTTACCATTGGAGCTGCTGTTAGCGCGATGGCCCACAGCATCAATCGTATGTTAGCAAAAGATGAGACGAGTCCTGTTACCAATTATTTTCAAGCCTTCAAGTTGAACTTTAAGCAAGCAACGATTCTTTTTGGTGGTTTACTTTTTGTCGCAGTAGTCTCTCGTGCCTGGTTTGTCGTCGCAAATATTTATTTGTCGGAGTGGAGTCAGCTGATGATGAAAGGCATTCTTTATGTGATCTTGTTGCGTCTAGTGATGATGGGGATATGGCTTTTTCCGCTACAAGCGAAATTTGAAAATTCCCTCAGAGGGACACTGAAAAATGCATATTTAATGAGTTTTCGTCATTTTCTGACGACTTTTATGGTTAGTTTGCTTATTGGATTGTCTGTATTAGTGACGATTTTTTATCCGGCCTTTGTTGGCTATGGCATGTTTTGGCTGGTGTTTTTATTTGCTGGGCTTGCTTTTTTGACTGGTATTTTGTTCAATCGAGTATTTGATAGATATATTCAACGACAAGCAGTAGAAGACTGTGGCAGATCAGGAGAAAAAGTAGATTCTGCTTTAGCGGTTACATCGAAAGGTAATCGGTAAGTGTATGAATGAATACGCTTTTCTTCTACTAAGGTGAGGAAACGGTTATTATAAATTGGAGATACTTCACAAGGAAACGAGGTATCTTTTTTCTTGCAAGCTGGAGTAGCAACGCAAAAGGAGTATCTGTCATAAGTAATTTCCAAGTGCGAAACAGCGTCTGTTTAACAACAATGAATAAAAAGTATACGGATGATAAAATTTGTGACATTATTTATGTCCTATTCCAAAGAAAGAGCATTACCATACCTGAAAAGAAAAAGAATAAATTGGGCAGACTTCCCTTGATGAAATCAAGGAAAGTCTGCTTTTGAAATTTTTAGCAATGAAAAGCCGACGATCTTCCAATGATTTTAATGGAAGATCGTCGGATTTAGGGGTATCACGTTTGGTATTGTTCGTCTTGTAGGACGGTGACTTAACTATTGTCGCAGCCCCGCAATCGATGTACAGATGTAAAAAGAAACTAACACCGTTTTTGGAAGCGTAAGTGCGTTTTGGAAAAAATTAGGTTTAAATGATACTCATACCACCATCCACCACGATAAATTGTCCGGTGACATAAGAGGACATGTCACTGGAAAAGTAAAGAATCGTGCCATTGAGCTCGCCACGTTTTCCGGGACGTCCCATGGGATCTTGAAAGTTATAGCTGTTGAGAAATTCTTCAGACTTAAAGAGAGTGTTTTCTGTCATTTCCGATTCAAAAAGCCCGGGTCCAATTGCGTTGACAGTAATATTGTGACGGCCGTAAGAAGCGGCCATTCCCTTGGTCAGCCCTAATACAGCAGCTTTTGAGGCGTTATATGCGTGACGAATGAATAAGTCTTGCTTGTCGGCAATCACTGCATTAATGGAAGAAATATTGATGATTTTCCCGTAATTTTGTTGGATCATGTAGGGTACTGTATATTTGGCTGCCAAAAAAATTCCTTTTACATTGGTGTCCATTGATTTGTCCCAAGCCTCGGTGGTGAGTTGGTGGACGCCGCCGCCTACAGCGATGCCAGCATTGTTTAACAAAATATCGATGCCACCGAAATGATCATGAACCGCGGTGATAGCTGTTTTGACACTCTCTTCGTCGGTGACATCGCACTTATGGACGAAGACGGCTACACCAAATTGTTTTAGTTCTTCTGCTAGTTCGCGACACTTTTCTTCTCTCCTAGCCAACAGTGCAACATTTGCGCCGTTTTCGGCATAGGCTCTTGCAGCATCTGCTCCCAGACCACTGGAAGCCCCCACGATGACTGCTGTTTTTCCCTTGATTGCAAACACTTGAACCACTCCTTTTATTGTGCATAATTTTACAAGTATTATGGTAGTCCTTTTAGAAGTAAATGTAAACGCTGTCAAATAATATTTATGACAGATTAACTAGAGTGTTTGGTTTTGTTGCGATTTTCTGAAGAATAGTAGGAAGTATGTAGTTCATACATGGCTTTTAAATAGCATTTACCAATCGTTGTCTAGCGATTCTAGGTAGCTTTTCTCCACTCTGGCCTAATAGTTCTAGCAAAACTCCACCTTTTCTGAGCTTTTTTCTAACTACAAGACTCTTGTTTCTCGCTAGAATAAAAGTATCAAAGATTGCAAAGGAGACAATCATGAAAACCATTGCTACGCATCAAATCACCATCACCGATCCTTACGTCAGTCGGGCACAGGCAAATCTTGAGGCATACCTGTTAAGTCTAGAGGCAGAAAAATTTTTATATGAAATTTATAAAGTAGCCGGACTGAAACCGTTGACCAACAGCGGCTATCAGGGCTGGGAACGCAGCAACAAAATTAATTTTCGAGGACATTTTTTCGGACATTTCATGTCCGCACTAGCATTGGCGTATCAAAGTGCGTCAGATGAAGTCGTAGCCCGCGCCTTCAAAGAAAAGATGCGGACTGCTGTCGGCGGATTGGCGGAAGCTCAGGCGGCCTATGGCAAGAGTCATCCCGAAAGCGCGGGCTACATCTCGGCTTTTCGGGAAACAGCACTGGACGAAGTGGAGGGCCTGCCGGTAACGCCGGAGGAAAAAGAAAATTGTCTGGTACCTTGGTACAATCTGCATAAAGTACTGGTGGGACTGATGGATATCGCCGAGTACATGGCAGAGGTCGATCCGCAAACCAGTCAGCTGGCTTTGACGATTGTCAGCCGCTTTGGCGATTATATTCATTGCCGCATGCTGAAACTGACAGACAAGCAGCAGATGCTGAAGATTGAATATGGCGGTATGAACGACGGCTTGTATCGGCTGTTTGAATTGACCGGCAAAAAAGAACATGCCGAAGCCGCTGAGTACTTTGATGAAACAGACCTGTTCCAAAAGTTGGCAGCTGGGCAAGATGTCCTCCCTGGTAAGCACGCCAACACGACCATCCCTAAATTGATTGGGGCCTTGAAGCGTTACCGGGTCTTTCAAGAGGAAGACAATCAGCAGTATCTTTCAACGACAGAAATCCAGCAGCTGCCTTTGTACCTGAAGGCGGCGGAAAATTTCTGGGAAATCGTCGTTACTGGCCATACTTATTGTACCGGGGGCAATTCCCAAAGTGAGCATTTCCATGAGCCCCATGAACTCTATCATGATGCAGTGGTCAGAAATGGTGACTGTACCTGTGAAACCTGCAATACCCACAATATGTTGAAGTTGTCCCGCAGCCTCTATGAAGTCACCGGCGAGGCTAAATACCTGGATTATTATGAGCGGACTTATATCAATGCGATCCTGGCTTCACAAAATCCGGAAACCGGCATGATGATGTACTTTCAGCCGATGGGAGCCGGCTACAACAAGGTCTACAATCGCCCTTATGATGAGTTTTGGTGCTGTACCGGAACTGGCGTGGAAAGCTTTGCCAAACTGGCGGATACTTACTATTATACTGATGGTGATTGGATTTTGGTGAACCTGTATTTTTCAAATGAGGTTTGTCTGCCAAAATACAATGTGCTGTTACGTCAGAAAACAGACCGAAAAACTGGCCATAGCCGCTTTACAGTGACAGCGTTGGATCCTGAGCAGCCGGTTCAGCCCCTCAAACTGGGCTTGCGGCTGCCGTCTTGGGCCAAAGAGTGGCGCTTGACGAATCAGTCGACGGGGGCTTCTTTGACGAATGAGATCAAAGCCGGCTTTATCCTGCCACAAGAGCTGTTTGCGCCGGGAGACAGTTGGGAGCTGACAACAACAATGGCAGTCAAAGTTACGGCAGCGCCGGATAATCCTCGTTACCTCGCCTTTGAATATGGTCCGTATGTTTTGGCAGCCGGTCTTGGAGGAGAGGCAGTCGCGGAGGATGCACCAAACGGGATTCTGGTAAGAGTCGGCACCAAGCAACCGCTACTACCGGATACGCTGACAGTGGCGACAGAAGACTGGATTGAACAGGCAGCGAGCCATTTGCTTCCGGAAGCTGTTCCCGGAAAGCTGCTGGGTTTTCGTTTGAATGAAGTCGCCGAAGACCTGGTGTTCACCCCCTATTACGAAATGCACGGGGAACGTTACGGGATTTACTTTGAAGTGCTGCAGGCGGATTCTGAAGCGGCGCAACAGGCCATCCTTCTTAAAAAAGAAGCATTGAGAAAACAACAGCTGGTCGCGGCCGAACTGCATAATTTTGATGAAAACAACAGTGAGTATGCTAAAAGTCTTGCGTATGAAAAGAGCGAAGTCGAAGCCAGTTGGGGGCGTCGTTATCGGCAGGCACAGGCAGCCGGTTGGTTCAGCTATGAATTTGCAATCCCGGCGGACAAAACACCGAATTTTCTGAAGCTGACTTTAAAAGCCGATGAAGTTGGCAAAGTCCTGCAGGTGGTCTTCAATGATGATCCGACTACCGCTCAGTTGTTGGCCGTGGAGGATTTTGCGGAGGCAGACTTTTACGATATCACTTTGGAGCTGCCGGCACCTGTGAAGGATCGGGAATTAATCAAGGTGACCTTCAGCGGCAGCGAAGGGCAGGAGAGCCCCCGTTTGTACGGCATCACTTTTTTGACGGTATTGACTTACGGGAGCGAAAATGAGTTGCAGGAAGTCTTGGCCTGTAAAGGGGAAGTTCTCAGTCAAACGATGACAGAATTGCGGGTCCAGACGACTGCTGCAAGTGAAGAAGCCGAACTGTTGTTGGAGCTGCAGAATCCGGCAGGGCTGCTCTTTGTTGACGGAATCTTAATAGACGACAGCAAGCCTCGACGTTTTGCGAAAGGGACGCATGAATTAGTGGTTACGGGAAGTGATCATCTGACCCGGCACAGTTCAGTGTTGATTGTGGAATGAGAACGGCCACTAATGGCAAACTGATTGATGAAAGCTGAATACAAAAAAACTTCCGATAACTTTTCGGAAGTTTTTTTGTGCAGCTTATTTCAGCGCTTTGAACAGGCGGCCGCCGTGGCTGTTGATGGTCAGGGGCGCAGCTTTTGCCAGCTCAGTTTCTGCCCACATATCTAGCAGGTTTTCGCCGTTCAGCAGGTCTTTCAGTTCTTCCGGCAGATCAGCTGCTGCTTCGCCGACATTGAAGATTCCATAGTACTCCTGAGTTTTCGATTGGGCATGCCAGATGATAAAGTGGTCATCGCGATGGAGCTGCCGACGATATGTCAGCGTCTGGTACATCTCAACGACTTCTTTATTGGTGAACAGACTCAAAGTGAAATCGTCGATATCCGGCAGGGTGCCGCCGTACATCAGCGGGGATTGAAAAATTGTCCACAGACTCATCAACAAATACTGCTCGTCTTTGGTAAAACGGGTCCAGCTGTTTCCACCCCCGCCGTCGTGGGCCCGGATTCCGATATGGCCCAGAGGCAGCATATCGCAGTCCGGCCAGTTGCCGGGGCGAACAAAAGGTGCCCATTCAGCACAGCGGTCGAACATTTTGTACAATGCCTCCCAGTGGTCCCAAAAATCATCGGTCAGCCGCCACATATTAGCGTTGTCTTGCAAAAACCAGCCTTCATGAACTTTTGCCGGTCCTGGTGAGAGACTGAGGACAATCGGTCGGCCGGTCTTATCGATGGCTTTGCGGATTGCTTTGATTTCTTTCAGATGACCGCCGCCATAAAGATAGCTGTTGGCGATATCATCGACTTTGATGAAATCCACCCCCCAAGATGCGTACAGGTCCATCAGTGAATCGTAGTACAGCTGACCTTCTGGTTTGTCCACGTTGACGCCGTACATATCGGAGTTCCAAGGGCAGATGTTGTTTTCGGCAATGTCTCGGGCTCTAAGCTTAGTTCCCTTGATTGGTGTATTTTGATGGACGGCTTGGCGTGGGATGCCCCGCATGATGTGGATTCCGAACTTCAAGCCTTTGGAGTGGATGTAATCGCCTAAAGCTTTAAATCCGCCTCCATTGGCTGACGAGGGAAAACGATTTTCCGCTGGGATTAGTCGGGAGTATTCGTCCATGCACAATGGATAAAAGGCGTGATACCAGGTTGAGTCGGCTTCCGGTTCGCTCCATTGGATATCTACAACGATATATTCCCAGCCGTATTCTTTTAAATGTTCTGCCATGAAATCAGCATGAGCCCGCACCTCATTTTCGCGAACGGAAGCGCCGTAGCAGTCCCAGGAATTCCAGCCCATCGGCGGTGTTTTAGCAAAATCCAAATGATTCATTTTTTCGTCTCCTTTAATGCTTTTCGCGTGTCTAAATTGTTGCTTTAGCAACTTAAGGATAGTCTCTTTTTTTAGCAAAAGTGGAAAAAATTGTTACTCAATAGATGTAAATGGAAAGTATCGTCGCATTAATATCGAAACCGGCAGATGAGACTGAGAAGTTGACGAATTTCGGAATATATTTTTTTAGCACAAGCAACGAGCATAAAAATTCTCTTTCTGGTCTTTACTTCAAGCATACTTGAAGTGTTACAATGACATCGTTATAGCAGAGGAATAGCTGCATTTGCGGCTTGTTGAAAATTAGGAGGAGCTAGCGATGAAACAAATTAAATTTGGTCCAGATCAAAAAACAGTCTCAGGGATTGTCTTGGGCTGTATGCGCATTGACAATGCCAAAGATCCAGTAGAAGTTATCACCACTGCTGTGGAAAATGGTATTACTTTTTTTGATCATGCTGATATTTACGGAGCCGGAAAATGCGAAGAAATTTTCGCTGCTGCTTTGAAAAAGACTGATTACAAACGAGAAGGGTTACACATCCAATCAAAATGCGGGATTGTACCCGGAAAAATGTATGATTTTTCCAAAGCGCATATTATCGAGTCAGTCGAAAAGATTCTGAAGCGATTGGACACCGATTATCTAGATTCGTTTTTGCTACACCGACCAGATACTTTGATGGAGCCAGAAGAGGTAGCAGAAGCTTTTGATACGTTATACACTGCTGGAAAAGTCCGCCAATTCGGGGTCAGCAATTTTTCTGGACCTCAGATTGATCTGTTGCAAAAATACGTAAACCAGCCATTGATAGCCAATCAATTGCAATTTGGAATCATGCACACTGGGATGATTGACAATGGAATTCATGTGAATATGACTGATCCTCGCAGTATCGACCATGATAACGGTATTCTTGAGTATTCTCGTCTTCATGATATGACGATTCAAGCTTGGTCACCGTATCAATATGGTTGGTTTGAAGGTAGCTTTATCGACAACGACAAGTTCCCAGCTTTGAATCAAAAGTTAGCTGAGCTGGCAGAAAAATACGGCATGACCAAAACTGGCTTGAGTTCTGCTTGGATCTTGCGCCATCCGGCAAACATGCAGGTAATTATCGGAACCATGACACCATCACGAATTACTGAAATCGCCCAAGCTGCTGAGGTTAGCTTGACTAGAGAAGAGTGGTACAGTGTCTATCTAGCTGCGGGTAATGATTTGCCATAAAAAACATAAATCTGATTGATTAATCAAAAACCGACGCGAAGGGAT
The DNA here is from genome assembly GCF_049166715.1 of Enterococcus infantis. NCBI lineage: Bacteria > Bacillati > Bacillota > Bacilli > Lactobacillales > Enterococcaceae > Enterococcus > Enterococcus infantis. The sequence continues at coordinate 141,290 of NZ_JBMHFB010000005.1, forward strand.
GGCGTCGGTTTTTTTGTCAGCATGATGTTGTGAGAGAAATTCACAAAAAAGCTTTGACTTGAGGTCAGCTCCATTGTAAACTAAATGTACGTACAACTTATTGGAAGGGGTGGCGGAGACGAAACCTAAATACGAACAACTAGCAGACAATTTGCGAGAATCAATTCTTCGCGGTGAATACCAAGTGGATGAATTAATTCCTTCCGAAAATACTTTGCAAGAAACATACAAATTAAGTCGCCATACGGTAAGACAGGCTATCGGCGTTCTGGTGAACGAAGGCTTCCTACGAAAAGCGCGAGGGTCGGGCACCTATGTATCACGTCCGGACAACCTACCGAAAAAGAATAAGACCATCGGAGTCATTATGACGTATCTTTCTAACTATATTTTTCCAGCCATCATCCGAGGACTAGAACAAGAGTTAGCCAGCCAAGGTTATTCTCTGCTTTTAGGGACAACCAATAATGATCATGACCAAGAGCGGGAATGCTTGATGCGAATGCTGGATCAAGGAGTGGATGGTTTGATTATTGAGCCTACCAAATCCAATCAATACAACCCAAATCTAGCCTATTATGTGGCTATTAAGGAACGGGGAATCCCTTTTTTGATGATTAATGCTTACTATGAAGAATTGGATGTTCAAACTATTTGCGTCAATGACACTCAGTCTGGTTATTTGGCTACCAAAGAGTTAGTAGCAAAGGGACACGAAGACTTGTTGTTATTAACTAAAATTGACGATCTGCAAGGGAAATACCGAATGAAGGGGTTTATCAAAGCAGTTGAAGAAGCCGGATTAACTTTACAACCGCAAGATATCATGACCTATACGACAGAGAACAAAGCTCAAGTAATGGCTGCTGCTATTACACGATTGACTGCTGCTGATTCTACTACGACGGGTGTTGTCACTTATAATGACGAGATTGCCTATGAATTGATTGATCAGCTAGTGCAAGCTGGTTTACAGGTGCCAGAAGCTGTCTCAATCGTTGGCAATGACGACTCGGCACTAGCAGTTGGCGGTCGGGTACCTTTGACAACGCTGACCCATCCGAAAGAGGAAATGGGGCGGTTGGCTGCTCAGTATATTATGGAGTCCATAAATGGTGGTGACACACCAAGTTACTATTTCCAACCGGAACTGATTATCCGTGATTCAGTATCAGTCCCGAAAAGATAAAAAATACTCTGAAGGATAAGTTTAATCAAGAAAATGGAGGAATTACCCGGCATGGATGCAAAAACAGCGATTCAACAAGCCAAAACCACCTTGGGGATCGAATTCGGTTCCACAAGGATTAAAGCAGTTCTGATTGACGATGACTTCCAAACTATCGCTTCCGGCAGTTTCGAATGGGAGAATCAACTGGTCAACGGAATCTGGACCTATTCGTTGGAAAACATCTGGAGCGGACTGCAGACCGCCTACAAAGAATTGGCAGCGGAAGTTGCAGAAAAATACGGGGAAAAGCTGACGACTGTCGGCGGGATCGGCTTTTCAGCCATGATGCACGGCTATATGGCCTTCAATAAAGCTGACGAGCTTTTGGTACCTTTTCGGACATGGCGCAACGCGATCACCGGAGAAGCCGAAGAAAAGCTGACCGATCTTTTTCAATACAATATTCCGCAGCGTTGGAGTATTGCGCATCTGTATCAGGCAGTCTTGAACAAAGAAGAGCATGTCAAAGAGGTGAGCTTCTTCACCACCTTGGCAGGCTATGTTCACTGGCAGTTGACAGGGGAAAAGGTACTGGGAATCGGGGATGCTTCGGGGATGTTCCCAATTGATGTCCAAACCAAGGATTATGACAAACGGATGGTCAATCAGTTCAATGCCTTGATTTCACCGGAAGCACTGCCTTGGCAGCTGGACGAACTGCTGCCACAGGTCCTGACAGCCGGCACAGATGCCGGAAAATTGACTGCCACCGGTGCCAAACTTTTGGATCCTACCGGAACGCTTCAGGCAGGTATTCCTCTATGCCCTCCGGAAGGGGATGCCGGGACTGGGATGGTGGCTACCAATTCGGTGGCTGAGCGCACCGGGAACGTGTCGGCCGGAACATCGGCATTTGCCATGATCGTTTTGGAAAACGAGTTGTCTGCGGTTCATCCGGAGATTGACATGGTAACCACCCCGTCAGGCTCTCTGGTGGGGATGGTCCACACCAACAACTGTACTTCCGAAATCAATGCCTGGATGAAATTGTTCCGGGAATTTGCTGATCTGACCGGGCTAGATATTGCTACAGACGAAATGTTCGCCAAGTTATTCAACGCAGCTCTCGAAGGTGACGAAGAATGCGGCGGTATGTTGTCTTATGGCTATTATTCAGGAGAAAACATCACTAAAATGCCGGAAGGACGGCCTCTGTTTGTCCGCTCACCGGAAAGTCGCTTTACTTTGGCCAACTTCATGCGCCTGCATCTTTTCACGGCATTCGGTGCAATGAAAATCGGGATGGATATCCTGCAAAAAGAAGAAAATGTTCAAATCGACAGCATCGTCGGTCACGGCGGGATCTTCAAAACGCCAGTAGTCGGTCAGCAGGTCTTGGCTGCAGTGATGAACGCACCGGTGACGGTCATGGAGACGGCCGGCGAAGGCGGAGCCTGGGGGATTGCTCTCTTGGCAGCTTACCTGATAAACAAAGAAGCAGACGAGTCATTGGACAGCTATTTGAATGAACGGGTCTTTGCAGGAGACAAGGGTTCCACAATTGTTCCGGAAGCCCGGGATGTGGCCGGCTTTGATGAATATGTCAAGCGTTATGCCGCGGGACTGCCAATCGAAAAAGCTGCTATCGAGCACCTGATCTGATATAGCATTGCCGCGGGATACATGTTTGCTGCTGGGAAATTGAAGGGAGTCATTTACGATGTTGGAAGCATTGAAAGAAAAAGTCTTTAAAGCCAATCTGGATTTACCGAAACACGGCCTGGTAAAGTATACCTGGGGAAATGTTTCAGCTGTTGATCGCGAAGCCGGACTGTTTGTCATCAAGCCCAGCGGTGTTGACTATGAAACTATGAAAGCTGCAGACATGGTAGTCTGTGATTTGGACGGCAACGTCGTGGAAGGTGCGCTCAATCCTTCTTCTGATACACCGACCCATGCGGTTTTGTATAAAGCCTTTCCGGAAATCGGTGGAATCGTCCACACCCACTCCACTTACGCGACGGCCTGGGCGCAGGCTGGGTTGGACGTGCCGGCTATGGGCACGACCCACGCCGATACTTTTTACGGTGCGGTACCTTGTGCCCGCTACCTGACACAAGAAGAGATTGACCGTGGTTATGAAGAATATACCGGGCATGTGATCGTGGAGACCTTCAAAGAACGGGGCTTGCAGCCGCTGGAAGTGCCAGGTGTGTTGCTTCACGGCCATGCACCTTTCACTTGGGGCAAGGATGCCGCTGCCGCTGTTATGAATGCGGTGGTGCTGGATGAAGTCTGCCACACCAACTGGATGGCCCGTCAACTGAACAGCTATGCACCGGAACTGCCGCAAAGGATCCTGGACAAGCATTACCTGCGGAAGCACGGCGCCAATGCCTACTATGGTCAAGCAGGGCAAAGCCACTGAGGCAGCCCTTTGGAATGTCATCAAAAATTTACGATAAAGGAGAATTACCCATGCTGAAATTAGATAAAAAAGTATTCTGGTTCGTCGTTGGCTCCCAATACCTGTACGGCCCGGAAGCCCTGGAAGAGGTCAAAAAAGATGCCCAAGCAATCACTGACGGGCTGAACGAAAGCGGCAAACTGCCTTATCCGGTAGTCTTGCAGGACTTGGCTGTGACGGCCGATGCCATCACCGGCATCATGAAAGAGGTCAACTACCGCGATGAAGTAGCCGGAGTCATCACATGGATGCATACCTTCTCGCCGGCAAAAATGTGGATCCGCGGCACCAAAATGCTGCAAAAACCATTGCTGCATCTGGCTACGCAATTCAATGAAAGCATTCCTTGGCCGACCATCGACATGGACTTCATGAACTTGAATCAAAGTGCTCACGGTGACCGGGAATACGGCTTCATCAATGCCCGCCTGAAAAAACACAACAAAATCGTCGTAGGCTATTGGAAAAACACTGATGTTCAAGAAGATATTGCTGCCTGGATGGATGTTGCAGTAGCCTACAATGAAAGTTTCAACATCAAAGTGGCTCGTTTCGGCGACAACATGCGTAACGTCGGTGTGACTGAAGGGGACAAGATCGAAGCACAGATTCAATTCGGCTGGACAGTAGATTACTTTGGGATTGGTGATCTGGTTCAATACGTGGATGCAGTCACTGACGAAGAAGTCGATGCGTTGTTTGCAGAATACAAAGAATTGTATGATTTCGATTACGGCGACTACGAACACGAGAAGTGGGATGCCCACGTCAAAGTACAGGCAAAACAAGAAATCGGGCTTCGCCGATTCTTGGGAGCAGGCGGCTACAATGCCTTCACCACCAACTTTGAAGACCTTTACGGCATGCAACAACTGCCGGGCTTGGCCGTTCAACGTCTGATGGCTGATGGTATCGGATTTGCTGGTGAAGGGGACTGGAAGACAGCGGCTATCGACCGTTTGATGAAAGTCATGGCTCACGGTGAAAACACCGGCTTCATGGAAGACTATACGTATGAAATGGCAGCCGGCAAAGAAGCAATCCTGCAATCTCATATGATGGAGGTGGATCCGAGTTTGGCGGTCAACAAACCGAAGATTGTCGTTTCGCCGTTATCCATGGGCGATAGAGAAGATCCGGCGCGTTTGGTATTTGACGGTAAAGGTGGCGCCGGTGTCGTGGTTTCCATGGCTGATTTCGGTACTCACTACAAACTGCTGATCAATGAAGTCGATGCTTTTGAGCCGACTGAAGTTGCTCCAAAACTGCCGGTAGCTCGGGTGATGTGGACCCCGCGTCCGGACTTCAAAAAAGGAATTCATGCTTGGATTGAAGCTGGTGGCGGACATCACACGGTCGTTTCGTTGAATTTAACTGCAGATCAGATCGAAACCTGGGCAAAGATGGTCGACCTGGAATTTGTGACAATCAAATAAGTAATCCTCGTTTAAACAGAAAATCGGCCGGGTTGCCACCAAAACCGCAGCAGCCTGACCGAGATTCTTTTGAAATAATAAAGGTAAAAAATACCTATTAATAAGATGCAGTAAATTTTTTTAGTGATGTTTAAGTGTTTTTTACTTTAAAAAAGGGAGAGTAACAGCGCAATGACAGTAAACTACGATTCAAAAGAGTACTTGGAAAAAGTCGACGCATGGTGGCGGGCAGCCAACTATATCTCTGTTGCCCAAATGTATTTGAAAGACAATCCGTTGTTGACACGGGACGTTACTGAAGAAGATGTGAAGATTCATCCTATCGGGCACTGGGGTACGATTGCCGGCCAGAACTTCATCTATGCCCATTTGAACCGGATCATCAATAAATATGATCTGAACATGTTCTACATCGAAGGTCCCGGACACGGCGGTCAAGTGATGGTCTCCAATTCTTACATCGACGGCAGCTACAGCGAAATCTATCCCGAAATTACGCAGGACGAAGAAGGTCTGAAGAAGCTCTGCAAGATCTTCTCATTCCCGGGCGGTATCGCATCTCACGCAGCGCCTGAGACACCGGGGTCAATCCATGAAGGCGGGGAGCTCGGCTACAGCATGTCTCACGCAACTGGTGCTATTTTGGATAATCCGGATGTCATCGCTGCGACTGTAATCGGTGATGGTGAAGCCGAAACCGGTCCTTTAGCAGGCTCATGGTTCTCCAACTCATTTATCAACCCGGTCAATGATGGTGCAGTACTGCCAATCTTGTATTTGAACGGTGGCAAGATCTCCAATCCGACGATTTTGGAACGCAAATCAGATGCCGACTTGACGAAATATTTTGAAGGTATGGGCTGGACGCCGCTGTTTGTCGGCGGCACCGATCCTGAAGCTGTTCATCTGGAAATGGCGAAAATATTGGATGAAGCCATTGCTATAATCAAGGATATCCAGAAAAAAGCCCGTGCCGGTAAAGCTGAAGATGCGGTGATGCCGCAGTGGCCAGTGATTATCTGCCGGACTCCTAAAGGTTGGACCGGTCCGAAAGCTTGGGATGGTGAACCAATCGAAGGTGGTTTCCGTGCTCACCAAGTGCCGATTCCGGTAGATGCTCATCACATGGATCATATCGAAGCATTGGTAGATTGGTTGAAATCTTACCGTCCCGAAGAATTGTTCGACGAAAACGGTACGATCAAAGATGAGATTCGGGAAATATCTCCTAAAGGGAATCGCCGGATGTCCACCAATCCGATCACAAACGGCGGGATTGATCCGAAACCGTTGAAGATTACTGATTGGAGACAACACGCAATCGATACGACGACACCGGGTGCTGTAGAAGCGCAAGACATGACGGAATTTGCGAAATTTGCCAAAGACCTGATCGTAGAAAATCCGGAAAATTTCCGTATCTTCGGTCCTGACGAAACCAAATCCAACCGGATGGCAGAAGTCTTCAAAGTGACTAATCGTCAATGGATGGAAGCACAAAAACCGGATTATGATGAATGGATCGCACCGGCTGGCCGAGTAATCGATTCTCAACTTTCCGAGCATCAATGTGAAGGTTTCCTGGAAGGCTATGTATTGACTGGACGTCATGGTTTCTTCGCATCATACGAAGCTTTTCTGCGGGTCGTGGATTCCATGATCACCCAGCACTTCAAATGGTTGCGAAAAGCTGCGGATCACAAATGGCGCAAACGCTACCCATCACTGAATCTAATTGCGACTTCAACGGTGTTTCAACAAGACCACAACGGTTACACCCACCAAGATCCGGGTCTGTTGACTCACTTGTCTGAGAAAAAACCGGAATTTATCCGTGAATACCTGCCGGCTGATGCCAACTCCTTGATGGCAGTCATGGCAGAAGCATTGCAATCCGAGGAACTGATCAACCTGATCGTGTCTTCTAAACACCCACGCCCGCAATTTTACTCCGCTGATGAAGCAGAAGTTCTGGTCCGGGAAGGTCTGAAGATCGTTGACTGGGCTTCGACTGACGGCAATCAAGAGCCGGATGTTGTGATCGCAGCTGCCGGAACGGAACCAAACTTGGAAGCTCTGGCAGCAGTTACAATCTTGAATAAAGCTTTTCCGGATTTGAAGATTCGGTTTATCAATGTGGTGGATCTGTTGAAATTGCGTCATCCGAGCCAAGATCCGCGGGGCTTGAGCGATGATGAATTCAATGCCTACTTTACAACGGATAAACCAATCGTCTTTGCTTTCCACGGTTACGAAGGTTTGATTCGGGATATTTTCTTCAAACGGGCAAACCACAACCTGCATATTCACGGATACCGTGAAAACGGCGATATCACTACACCGTTTGATATGCGTGTTTTCTCAGAAATGGATCGCTTCCACGTTGCCAAAGACGCTGCCGTGGCTGCCAAAGGTGCCGCTGCCGGTGAATTTGCGCAGAAGATGGACGACACCATCAACTTCCATCACGACTACATCCGTGCCAACGGGGTCGATATCCCGGAAGTTGTCAATTGGAAATGGGAACCACTCACCAAATAATTCTGTTTCTTCATTGATTGTTATATCGTTCGGTTTCGGAAGCTGTGAGCACCACACTCACAGCTTCTTTGCTGTGAAACACAGCGATTGACTGCTGGAAGCAGACAGAGCTGATGTTGAACAGTAGCAGCCGACCGGAGGAAAGGTGGTCTCCTTCGTACGAAACACAGCGATTGACTGCTGGAAGCAGACAGAGCTGATGTTGAACCGAGCTAATCGCTGATTTGGCAAGCGAGCCGAATCACTAATGAGTACTGACGAAAAATAAAAAAATGCAGGCAACTTGAGAAAGGAATGATCCCTAATAAAATCGGAATTGGAAAAGATGATTGCCGGTGAAATGTACCATCAAACACCGGAGCTTTTGGAAGTGCGTTTTGCCACACGGGATTTATTGTATGAGTATAATCGCTGCCATCCCCGGGATATGGCGACCCGCAGCCGGCTGATCAAAGAAATGTTCAAGCGCGTCGGTGAAAAGTATTTTATCGAGCTGCCGTTTCATGTGGACTACGGTTTCAATGTGACCATCGGCGAGAATTTTTTTGCCAACAATAATCTGACACTGTTGGATGTTTGTCCAATCACGATCGGCGACGATGTGCTGCTGGCGCCCAATGTCGGGATCTATACAGCTGGTCATGCGTTGGATCCGCAGCTGCGTAAAATGACCGATGGTGAATTTGGACAACCGGTGGTCATTGGCAACAACGTCTGGGTCGGCGCCAATGTTTCGATCCTGCCGGGAGTGACCATCGGCGATGACACAGTTATCGGTGCCGGTTCGGTGGTCACCAAAGATGTTCCAGCCGGTGTACTGGCAGCCGGGAATCCTTGTCGGGTCATTCGTAAATTCGATGAGCGGGACCGTAAAACTTATTATCGTGACTTGCCGATCCCGCAGTCCTACTTGGATCGGTTGTCAGACTGACGGAAAACCACGTATAATAACAAGGAGTAAGTACAGGGGCACAGCTGTCCGCGCTGAATTCGAGTAGAAGGGAGCCAGCCTGTTGGAAAAAATTTTGATCGGAAGACCTGTAGAAATTCATTTTCACTGGTGCGGCTATCTTCATTCGAAGGAGCCTTGGAAGCATGATGAACGGACCAACCTCGACTATGAACTGATGATCGGTATTGAAGGGAAAGTCTACTTCAATATTGCCGGAAACGAGGTGATCCTGGCTGCAGGAGAACTGCTGCTGATTCCGCCGAACACGCATTTTTATGGCAGTCGAGCCCACGGAAATGTCGGCTTTTACTGGCTCCATTTTGAGATGCTGGGAATGGAGCAGGCATCGGTGCAGAGTGCACCCCGTTTCAACGAGCCGGAGCGCTGGCAGCTGCCTCTTTATGAAAAAAATCTGATCTTGGACAACGAACTGCTGTTGCTGCAGCAGCTTCAGACGGTCAAGGAGATGGAGTTTCCTACCCACCAGTTATTGGATGCGTATACGGCGACGCTTTTACTGAGCGTCAAAGAAAAATACCTGCTATCCTTTCAGGAGCGGCAGGGGGAGAAGCATTTTCTCATCGACTATGTGAAGGAGTACCTGCAGCGCAACTACCAACGCAAGATCACAGTGGGGGAGCTGGCAAATTATTTCGGCTACAATAAGGCCTACCTTTCCAATCTCTTCTCCAGGGAAGTCGGCCAGACCGTAACCCAGTATCTGCACACGCTGCGGTTGGAGCGGGGGCGGCAGCTGCTTTTAACATCCAATTACAGTATTCGAGAAGTCGCCGAACGAGTAGGAATTGAAGACGAAAAGTATTTCAGCCGTCTGTTCCAAAAACAATTTCGGATAGCTCCTCGCAGCTATCGTAAAAAATACGGTCTCATCAATGAGATGTGACGAGGGCAAAACCAGACCTGTCCAGTCGAAGCTCCGGCTACGGCTAACGGGTCTTTTTATGTTATGCTTAAGATAGAAAAAGAGAGTCGCAGCAAGTGCATTTTTGGATGTGAACAGACAGGTTGTGACACCTGAAAGTGATTTACCGGACAGAGACGAGGAGGGATTTTCATGAACGAGACTTATCAAAACATTCTGGTGGCTTTGGACGGCTCCCGCTTGGCAGACAAAGCGTTCACAGAGGCTGTCAATATCGCTGCTGCCAACAACGGCCGTCTGACACTGATTTCCATCATCAATGATGCCGAGTTAACTACTAGTGCCTATTCGTTTTCAAAATTGTTCGCCCAAGAAAAAGAGCATGCCGAGACGGAGCTCTTGAAAAAAATCCATGATGCTGCCCAAAAAGGGGTAGAAGATGTTACGCCATTTGTTGAAGTCGGCAATCCCAAGCAGATCATCGTGAAATATGCCGCCGACAATGCCAGTGATTTGATTATTATTGGAGCTACCGGAAAGGGTGCTATCACCCAGTCGCTGGTGGGATCCACAACTTCTTACGTAGTGAATCATGCACCTTGCAATGTGTTGGTGATTCGCTGATATGGCCAGAATCGCCAATTGTCAAAAGCTCTGACCGCAGGAAAAACGGTCGGAGCTTTTTTGAAGAGCACTTTCGTTGTTCGGCCAAAAAACTGGTGCTGACGCTCATTTGGATAAATAGACAAATAGATAGAGAAGGAGTAACAACCATGAGCAAAAATTTTGAAGAAAAAATGCGGCTAATCCGGGAAAAATACGGGAGCTTGACAGTGGAGGAACGTCGCCAAGTACTGAGTAAGATCAAGCGGCGAAATATTTTTGCTTTTCGTAAATTGGAAAGAATCAAACATGAACTGCTACGCTTGGAAAGCAGAAGGGCGCAATTAGAAGAAGACCCGGTGCAATTAGCAGAATTAGAAGAAAAAATCCTGGCCCGCAAAGAAGCGTTTTTCAAGTTGCTGCGGGATGCGGATAAAAAGGAGTGATAGCCTATGGAGTTAGTTGAACTGGTTATCGTAATTACCGTGGCTATCACCTTTTCAAATGTTCTGGCAAAAATCTTGCCGAACATCCCGATTTTTTTTGTACAGATTTTTTTGGGGATTTTGGTAGGGTTATCTCAATGGGGGCGCAGCCTAAACTTTCAGCCGGAGATTTTTTTGGTGTTGATTATTGCCCCGCTGCTATTTCGAGAAGGAGAACATGCCGATTTGGCCACGATTTTCAAAAATTTCGGCACAATCTTGTCGCTGGCTTTCGGTGGCGTGATTTTGACATTATTGGCTGTGGGTGGATTGTTGAATGTGTTGATGCCCACAATCCCTTTGGCAGCTTGCATGGCATTCGGGGCAGCGTTAGGCCCAACGGATGCAGTAGCGGTATCTTCAATCGCTAAGCCTTTAAAGATGCCGCCGCGGGTGATGCGGATTTTGGAAGGTGAGGGGCTACTGAATGATGCTTCCGGCGTTACAGCCTTTCAATTTGCTGTGGCTGCATTGATTACCGGCAGCTTTTCTATTTGGCAGGCTTCTTGGCAACTGCTGGCCGCCAGTCTCGGTGGAGTATTGGTGGGAGGGTTAGTGGTCTGGCTGAAACGACGGGTGATTCGAGTAATCGAGCAGGCACAGGCACAGGAAGTCACTTCGTATCTTTTGATCGAGCTGCTGTTGCCCTTTGTTGCGTATGTCTTTTCAGAGCTTGTTGGAGTTTCGGGAATTATTGCAGCAGTTACCGCCGGTGTAATGCAGGCAGGTGGGCGTCAGAAGGTGACTTTATTTCAGGCCGAGCTGGCCAATGTGTCACAAGCGGTCTGGAACACGGTTGTCTTCACATTGAACGGGCTGGTATTTATTTTCCTAGGAATCGAGATTTCTCAGGTGTTTTCACCAATTTGGGAAAGTGACATCTACGCCAATGAGCGATTGCTGCTAGTAATTTTACTAGTCACGTTGTTATTGTTTGTCATCCGTTTGTTATTTTTACTCCTGTTAAATGTCTTTTTAGTGAAGGATGGGCAGCGAAAATCCAAACAGGAAATCTTGCTGCTGACTTTCGGTGGTGTCAAAGGAACTGTCAGCTTGGCCACAATCTTCATTTTGCCGACTGCTTTACACGGAGCCGCCTTTCACCAGCGGAGTGTCTTGTTGTTTTTGACAGCCGGTGTCATCTTGTTGAGTCTGGTGATCAGTCTGGTAGTCATGCCACTGATTGCAGATGGAGAAGCAGAAGCACCGGTAGACGAAAAAGGGATCGCGGTATTGGAAGAAGTTTTAAAAGAGCTGCAACAAGACGAGGCTGCGGGAAATCTGACAGAAAATGAGACGATTGCGTTAAAAGCTGTGCGGCAAAGTTATGCCAGTCGAATCTGGGAGACCTATACAGAAGCCATGACTGACAGTGAGCGGCAAGAAGTTCAGGAAATTCAGGCTTTGATCTTGTCCATTGAACGAGATGGGTTGGATGAAAGCTTCCGCCGCCAGTTGATTGATGTCAACAGCTATCGTTTTTATTCTCGTTTCATTGCCAATTTCCAGCATTCTTTCGGGCGCCAAATCTTGTCCTTTCTTAGCTTTTGGTTATTGGTAGTACGGCGCATTTTGCGGGTAATTTTGCATCCTAAGCTTTTTTGGCAAAGACGTCATGAAGACCAACAAGGCCCTGCTCCAGTAGATTTGGAACAGCTTCAGACGGTGTATCGCCGCAATACGCAGCTGATTCAACAGAGTTTGGCCAGTCTGGAAGGTGTTTATGATGAAAAAATCATTACTTATTTTTTGCAGCAGCGAAAGACCATGATGGGTAGTCTAAAGCGCAATGATTTCATGGCGGCTGTGATGATCCGACAAGATCCCGCCTTCACGAAGGAGGTTTTGCGGGGCTATTATCTGGAGCGCAAAGTCATCGATGAGTTTGAAAGCAGGGAGGAAATTACAACCTTTTCTGCCAATGAATACCGGCGTAAAGTCAATCTATTGGAATCTTATGCCATGAGCCAGATTGGCAGTACTCCAAATTTTTCAATGAAACGGTTTATTCGAAAATGACGAAACTACTGCTGGAAACAGCAGTGGTTTTTTTTATTTGAAAACAATTAAAAAACAGAAAATATGTTTTTGTAGCGCTTTCAACTGCTGGCGAGGCTGTTATAATTATTTTTGTGATAGAAATCACAAATAAATGACTTAATGATATCTGACAGAGGCAGCCACTAGCTACATCTGTTGCTTATTTTCAGGAGGAAATACAAATGGCAAATCGTATGATCTTAAATGAAACATCATATCACGGAAAAGGAGCTATCGAAGCAATCCCAACCGAGTTTATCGCACGGGGTTTCAAAAAAGCAGCAGTCATCACTGACAAGGATCTAATCCAATTCGGAGTCGCTGATAAAGTGACTGGTTTGCTGGATCAAGTTGGTATCGAGTATGAAGTGTTTGATGGTATCATGCCCAATCCAATCATTGAAAATGTTCAAGAAGGTGTTACTTTTGTTAAAAATTGCGGTGCTGATGCCATCATCGCAATTGGTGGTGGTTCACCAATTGATACCGCCAAAGCAATTGGGATTATTGTTGCCAATCCGGAGTTTTCTGATGTAGTTAGCTTGGAAGGTGTGGCGGCAACCCAGAATCCCTCTTTACCAATCTTGGCAGTGCCTACCACTTCTGGAACGGCAGCAGAAGTGACCATTAACTATGTAATCACGGATAAGGAAAAGCAGCGAAAATTTGTTTGTGTGGATGTCCACGATATTCCAGTGGCCGCTTTTGTCGACAGTGACCTGATGATGGGCATGCCAAAAGCGTTGTGTGCAGCAACGGGAATGGACGCTATGACCCATGCCATCGAAGGGTTGATTACCAAAGGCGCATGGGAGATGAGTGACATGCTTCACTTGAAAGCTATTGAAATTATTGGTCGCAGCTTACGGGATTCAGTGGCAGGAGATGCCAAGGGTCGTGAAGAAATGGCATTGGGACAATATATTGCTGGTATGGGCTTTTCTAATGTGGGGTTGGGTTTGGTACATGGGATGGCTCATCCGCTGTCGGCTTGGTACAATATTCCCCATGGCGTGGCTTGTGCCTCCCTGTTGCCCGCTGTGATGACATACAACAAAGATTTTACTGGCGAAAAGTATCGGGAAATCGCCAAGGCATTGGGCGTAGCAGGTGCGGAAACTAAAACTATCGAAGCTATCCGTGAAGAGGCTTGTGGAGCGATTAATCAGCTTTCCAAAGATGTGGGCATCCCAGAGACAATCTCTGAACTCGGAGTTAAAGCTGAAGATCTTCCGGCCATTGCAGAAGATGCCTTCCGTGATGTTTGCACACCAGGCAATCCACGAGATACCACAGTAGAAGAGATTATCGCTATCTATCAAAGCTTGATGTAAAAGAACGTAACAATCGTCGTGTTATCCCTTCAAAGCGAAGGATACCAAACGTGAGACACAAGCAAAAGACAAGTAACTTCCATTAAGAAATAGTGGAAGCTGCTTGTTTTTTCATTATTGAAAATCCTAAATGCTGACTAGCCTTATCCTTAAATTGTAAACTGCTGGTGTTTAGTTGGTATCATTGGAAAAATATTTTTTCACAACACTACCACTTATTTATACAAGTGCAAAAAAAGCCCAAGCAACTGTCTGCCGGTTGGATATAAGCAGTCGCTTGGGCTCAAGTAAATTCAATTTAAGATTTGCACTTTCAGGATATCGGGATTTTCTGATAAGCGGAGCATCAATTCATGCTCGTCGACATCTCGAGGAATTGTGATCGTGTAGATGACAGAATAAGTACGAAACGTATCATCTGGCAATCGCTTCACTTCAAAATCCATGTTGTCGATGGTAATCCCTTTGTCTCGGAGTAGTTTAGTGGTAAATGGGCGCGAGGAATCCCAATGTTCCATTTCCATCAACAAGCGCCTGGTACGGGGAGCGGGAACAACATAAGTGACAAAAGTCAGCGCACCTAAGACAGCTAGAAATCCGACAATGGCAATCTGATAGTAGCCCATTCCGCAAGCGATACCTAAGCCGGCCATTGTCCAGACGGAAGCAGCTGTTGTCAATCCAGAAACGGACTGCTTATTCATGACAATAGTTCCGGCTCCGAGAAAACCGATTCCGCTGACAACCTGAGCAATTAGACGAGCCTCATCACTACGGACCACGCCGACTAATTTGGGATTGTTAATGGAAAATTCGATGGAGCGCCAAGCAATTTCTTGTTGAATCAAGGCGATGACTGCGGCACCAACACAAACCAAAATATGGGTCTTCATTCCGGCTGGTCGGCTTTTGTATTCCCGTTCATAACCAATTGCACCACCCATTAGAATTGCCAATAACAGTCGGAAAAGAATTTCGAGAATCGTCAAATCAAATTTTTCCATGACAACACCAACCTTCGTTAAAGTTCGTATAATTGTTAAAGCTCGCTAAAGGCTAAAAAATGAATTTTTGTAGCGGGTTAGCTAGAGTAAGTAGCTCGACTGAATGGAAGGCAGCACATTTAGCGCTGACGGGGTGTATCAGTTGTATTTTTGTTACGAGTGAGTAAAAGTTCCAACGCTGAAAAAAGCAGAGCCGTTGTCGCAGCCGCTCCAAGAGGAATAAAGACAGAATCCATTACAGCATCGGCAAACAACATTAAAAGTAATGTGGAGCCGGTATCAAACAGCAAGTAGATCAGTCTGCCACCGGGAACGTGGGTAGTGACGAGGCGCTTTTCAAAAAAAGTGGCGATGGGTGACAAAGGCAGGCCCATCAGGATTACTGCCAACATAAATCCAATCAGACTGAGTTTAGAGCTATAATGGGCACCAAGTAGATTCAAGACAGCCGCTCCTAGCAACGCTAAAAGCATGGCGGTGACGGTTGTTGCCAGAAAAGCTGCTGCCACGACACCAGGCGGAGTATTTTTAGGAATTTTTGGCATGATGACCTCCATCATTGGCTCAACGTTACAATAGGAGAGCCGATTTTAGAAAACAGCTCTATTATAACAGAGGTCGCCGATAGGACAAATCATTTCATCGGTTTCTTCAACACATGTCTTTTATTTGGAAACCTTTATAGTAAAGAAGTTGCCGACACTCAGATAAAGCGAAGTTTCCCAGTT
Organism: Enterococcus infantis; assembly: GCF_049166715.1. NCBI lineage: Bacteria > Bacillati > Bacillota > Bacilli > Lactobacillales > Enterococcaceae > Enterococcus > Enterococcus infantis. The sequence continues at coordinate 156,934 of NZ_JBMHFB010000005.1, forward strand.
TTTTGATAGAAAAAATCCCGCAGCCAATAGAAGATATAAGGCAAATCCTCATCTTTGGCTGCGATATTCCAGACAAAGCAGGGGATATCAGGATAGTCTGTTTTGAAGCTGGCAGTGGAGGCCACTACTAAGTCGTATTTGGCGGATTCCGCAGGACGAAAGTTTTCACCATCTACAAAATAGATGGAATTCAGAACCAGTAAAATCTTGTCGTGAATGATGCTGTTGGGCTCAGCGACAATTCCAACTTTCAGCTTTGTCCATTCCATGTGCTTCACATAGTAAGGCCGTAAAATGTGACCAAAGCTTTTTCGCATTGTGGAATAATAATCTCGGTATTCTTCGTATTGTTGCGCCTGTTCCCCTCTGAAGAAGGTGAGAACCTGTTGCTCATACAGCAGGTTTGCTTCATTTACTTCTTCTTCTTGAATCAAAAAATAGTGAAGATTTGGAAAAGTCCCGCGAAAAAGCCAGATACCTGCACCGGCTTGTGCAATGTTCAGCTGCAGAAGAGTCCGCTGCTTTTCCTCGATTCGTTGATGAAAATAGTGGGTTTCAAAATACGTCAAAAAATCATCTCCCAAGGACAATAGTCGAGGGATTTTTTCAGTCAAAATTTCTTTACGAGAACGAATCAAGACTGAATCAGGATCAGTAAAGTTAGGGCTGATCAGGGAGTTAGCGACTAAGCCGCCAGTTTCAGATCGAACATAGTTTGGCGGAATTAACGGATTATCTTTACATAACGTCAAGTCAAAAAGTGGGTTATCACGAAACAATTGGCCCACCCGAAGATTCTCTTGGGTATAATGCTGCTGGCGCAAGCGGAAGTATTGAATAATTAATTTCAATCGATAAAGCTTCTCGCTGATGTAATGGTGTTCAGCTGGGATTTGCTGAAGTAATTTTGGCAATAACGACTCATCAATATCGTAAGGTTCAAAGAGTTTGGTTTCGCCCTTGGTTCCCATCCAGAAAAGATAAAACAACGATTGTCGTAGCAACAGCTCGTCTTTTGATTCTAGAGAAGCGTTCGTTACACTCAAGTGAATACCATAGATTTTTAAGTATTTTTGTAAATTCCGGACGTTACGAGTAAGCGTGGATTGGCTAATGTAGTGGGCAGCTAAAAAGTCATTCAAATCCGGTTGTGCTTCTTTTAATAACCAGATAAGAAATTGAAAGGGAATCGAATAATTCCGTAACAAAGTAAGGCGGAATTGTGTCAAGCTGATAGTCACTTTATCCAATTGAAGAGTTTTTGACTGTAGAAATAAGTTAGCTTGTTGAGGGTCGATTTTCTCGATGACTTCTGCAATCCGTTCCAGAATGTATTTGAGTTTTGATGAGGAGTTATCGGTTAGAGAAGCTAAGTTTCGAAGCGGATAAGGACGTTTTGGCAACTTGCTCAGCTCTTCGAAAACCCGGTAATACTCAAATTGTGATTTGCTAAACATCAGACTTTCGTAGTGCATAATTCGCTTCCTTTCAATAAAAATTTATATCAGGTTCCTGGAGAATAGAAGTTTTTCAACCATTTTCCAAAGAAAATTAGGCAAACTCGTCCCACTGTGGCGCAGGTTGGTTGTGCTCTGCCGCTATTTTTTTTGCTTGATAAAAAGCCAGTTTGCTGTGAATATGTTTCTGGTTGGACAACAAAAGCTCTAGCTGCTCTTCAATGACGTTGCATTGGTCACCAAGAAGAGTTACCAATGCATTAAAATCATGGGTCTCGTCTTCGTGATAGAAGAATTCCTGAATCTGGCTGATGGTCATGCCCGTTTGTTTGAAGCACTGAATGGCCCCTAACCGACCTAAATGCTGCTCTTCATACAGGCGGTGCTTGCCATTGCGCCGAACATTTTTTAACAGACCGACTTCTTCGTAGTAGCGCAATGTTGAGGCCGGTAGATGAAATTTTTGGCTGACCTCGCGGATTGTGTAGGTATTTGTAGCTGTGGTAGTCATCGAACCACTCTCCAATCTTTTTTTGCTTTTTTTGCGGAAACCGCTTTACTTCAAGTTTACTTGAAGTGTTATAGTGAGTAAAGGAAAAGCTGCTTTGTTTTACAGAACAGGAGGAAAAACAGATGTATTTGGCAAAAAAAGATCGTTATGACAAGATGCAGTACAATCGAGTCGGTCATTCCGGATTGAAACTGCCCGCAGTTTCTCTGGGATTGTGGCACAATTTTGGCGATGTGGACAAGATGACTACGCAAAAAGAAGTGATCTTCACGGCTTTTGATAACGGCATCACCCATTTTGATTTGGCGAACAACTACGGACCGCCAGCAGGTTCGGCAGAAACGAATTTTGGTCGGATTCTAAAAGATGATCTGGGGGGCTATCGGGATGAAATCATCATCTCGTCGAAGGCAGGCTATTACATGTGGCCGGGACCATATGGTGAATGGGGTTCAAAGAAAAATCTGATTGCCAGCTGTGACCAGAGCTTGAAGCGGATGGGGCTTGATTATGTGGATATCTTCTATCATCACCGTCCAGATCCGGATACGCCATTGGAAGAAACTGCCCACGGGCTTGATCTTTTGGTACGGCAGGGAAAAGCGTTGTATGTCGGGGTCTCCAATTATTCACTGGAGCAGACAGCTGCAATCAGCAAGCTCTTTAAAGCATGGGGCACGCCATTTATCATTCATCAGCCGCAATACAACATGTTCAATCGCAGTATTGAAGATGGGCTGACAGATGTCTTGGCTCAAGAAGGATTGGGTGCTATCGTCTTTAGCCCGCTGGCGCAAGGCTTACTGACAGATCGTTATTTGGATGGCATTCCAGCTGATTCGCGGGCACATCGCTCTGATAGTCCGTTTCTTTCTGAAGAGCGGGTAGTGGATACATTGGATAAAGTCCGCCGCCTAAACGAGATTGCAGAAGGTCGCGGCCAAACATTGGCAGAAATGGCTTTGGCTTGGAATTTACGGCTGCCAGAAGTTTCCAGTGTCTTGATTGGGGCATCGCGTGTTAGTCAATTGGAAGATAATCTGAAGGCCTTGGATAATCTGGCATTTGCATCGGAAGAATTGACAGCCATTGATGCAGTCTTAAACTAAATCTAAAAACAGGCTTCACCACAACTGCGAAACCCAGCGATTGTGGTGAAGCCTGTTTATGTCAAAAAAACGGATGCCAAAAAGTTGCTTCAGCACCCGCGTTTTTTCAGCTTAAAAAGCTGCAAAAGTTATTTTTTTTCTTTTTTATTGTCGACAATTTTGTTTTCCAGATCAGTCCGGACGACTAGAACATCACAGGCAGCGTTACGGATGACGTATTCAGAAACCGAACCGATAAAGAGGCGTTCCACCGCATTTAGACCGGTAGCTCCCAACATGATTAAATCGACATCGTGTTCTTGTGGTAATTGTTTTGCGATGAGAGGCTTAGGTGCGCCATACTCGATGACAGTCGTAATCTCGGTGCAGTCTTGCTCTTTAGCGTATTTCAAGTAGTCATCTAACGTTTGTTTGGCCATCTCAGTGGCTTGTTCTGCCAACATTCCGTCAAATGAAGAAACCGTCTGAAAGGCCCGAGTGTCGATAACGTGGGCAATGATTAGTTTCCCTTGATTTCGTTTCGCGACGTTGACAGCTTTTTTGAAAGCCAGTTCTGCTTCACTGGAACCGTCGACGGCTACCATGATCGTTTTATATTGTTGCAGCATATAGATCACTCCTTTTTATCTTGTGCTTGCTGTTGTCTACTTAAAACTAAGTGTAAGACAGCAGTTCCTTTACAAGTTCATTGTAGACCACTTGCTGTGAAATACAAAAGGATTTACTTGTCAGAGGGATTCATTTTGCTGGAAAAGCTGATACTAAACACCAACGTCAGGATCAATGCGACGAACAGGTAACCAAACGAGACCAGTCTTTGAGACCAAATGGCTACGGGAATACCCGCGACTGCGACGATTAAATAGATACTCCCGAATTGTCGCAAAAAGCTGCGATGCTCCTGGGAGTCACCAATCAATGGCAGAAAAATTTGCGGCTTTAACAACAAGACAAAACCCAATACAGCTAGTAGCAGAGCAAAGAGACAGATAAAAATAGTGATCATGATTTTCCTCCGAATTGTCGGCAGCTGACCAACTAGCTGCCCTTATCTGACCTCATTGTACCAAAACTTAGCCAATAAGTTATCCTAAACGCGGTAAAATCTGGACTTCTCAGATAAGCTTATAACAAAGGGCACAAAAAAAGCCTCTCACAAATGTGAAAGGCCGCATTCTAAACAGAATGGGTAGTATCCGTCGATGCCGTTCTTCGTCTTATAGTATTGATCCCGCAATGATCAGCAGGTGGGTTCCACGGTGAAGACTTAAAGCTACCAAATGATAAGGCATGCTAGCAGCCTGCACACAAGACGGATCCCGAGGTATCAATAAAGATGTTCGGTCAACACACAGAAAAGACAACTCGTACATCACAGAATTCCCACTTACATAGTAGCACGTCCACCAGTTGTGTGCAATAAGAAAGCTCCTAGTTTTAGAAAGCGCATTCTTAAAGGTGAGGGAGCAATTGCTATTGGTAGAAGGCAAGTTTAAAGAGCGTAGCAAACTACTTTTGTAGATTGGTTATCCGGCACTGGCAACTCTAATTTAATCTTTGTGATTTTGTTTGTGCCACTCTTTGAGACGCTGGTACTGCTGAGCGAGGGCTTGCTCATATTTGCCGGTGCTTTTCGGCTGATAATAGACCGCATCCTTCAATTTGTCAGGCAAGTATTGCTGGTCTACCCAGGCATTTTCAAAATCGTGAGGATACTGGTAACCAATGCCGCGACCCAAGTCCTTGGCGCCTTTGTAATGGCTGTCTCGCAAATGATCCGGCACATCCCCAGATTTTCCGGCACGGATATCAGCAATTGCAGTGTCCAGTGCCACATAAGCAGAGTTGGATTTTGGCGATAGACACAAATCAACAACGCAGTCTGCCAAAGGAATTCGGGCTTCTGGTAGTCCTAAACGTTCTGCCGCCAGCACTGCGTTCACTGTCCGGGCAGCCGCAGCAGGGTTGGCCAACCCCACATCTTCATAACCAATCACCATCAGTCGGCGACAAATGATGGCTAAATCACCGGCTTCCACCAAACGGCCAAGGTAATGGAGGGCTGCGTTAACGTCACTGCCACGAATTGATTTTTGAAAAGCGGAGATCACATCGTAATGGGCATCGCCGTCTTTGTCATGTGTCAATGCTTTGCGCTGCACGCACTCTTCGATGATTGATAACGTCAAATGAATCACGCCGTCTTCAGCTGGCGGTGTGGAACGGACGGCCAACTCCAAACCGTTCAGAGCGCTGCGAAGATCACCATTGGTAGCGCGGGAAAGATGCAATCGCGCTTCTTCAGTAATTTCGACAGGGGAGTTTCCCAGACCGCGTTCTTTGTCGTAAAGTGCTTGATCCACCGCCACCAAAATATCAGCTTCTGTCAGTGGCTTGACTTCAAAAATCTGAGCGCGACTGCGGATTGCGGGATTAATCGTGATATAGGGATTTTCAGTAGTGGCGCCAATCATGACAATTCGACCAGATTCCAAGTGAGGCAATAAAAAATCTTGTTTTGTCTTGTCTAAACGGTGAACTTCATCCAATAGTAAAATGACAGTCCCGCTCATTTTCGCTTCTTCAGCGACAATTTGCAGGTCTTTTTTTGTATCAGTAGCGGCATTTAACATGCGAAAGGCATATTTGGTCGAACCGGCAATGGCAGAGGCTATACTGGTCTTTCCGGTTCCCGGCGGTCCGTATAAAATCATGGAGGAGAGCATCTTCGCTTCTACCATGCGTCGGATAATTTTGCCGGGTCCGACTAAATGCTGCTGCCCCACAACTTCATCAAGCGTTCGTGGCCGCATGCGGTAAGCAAGTGGTTTTTCCATGGGACACCTCCTAGCGTTGGCTGAAAAAACATTGTTCCTGTCAAGTATAACACGAGAAATCTGTGAGACGAAAGGCGGGGGCTTTCACCTGATAGCGCTCTTTGTGTTAGTAAAAAAGTGCACTGCTGAAAAAAACGCCGGTATATTTAAGCGCAAAAAGTTGCTGGTAAAAAGAGAGAGTCAACAAAGAAAATCTTTTTTCTCTTGTTGTTCAAGCGTGGAAATTCGTTCTATAATGCAGTGGAAGCTACACGAGTGTAGTCAGTAAGGACGAAAGTGGAGGAATCGCAATGAGAATCGTAGTATTGGCTGGTGGAAAAAGTGACGAATATGATGTGTCCCTCTCATCAGGCGCAAAAATCGCCAATGGTTTGATCAAAGAGGGGCATCAAGTTCTTTTGATGGACCTTGCTTTGGGTTTTAAGGATGCTGCCAACTTTACCGAAGCCTTTGAAAAACATGCCGAACAACGTTATGAACATCAGATTGAAGCAGCTTTTACAAAGCGAGAAACAGGCGAAATCGGGGAACACGTCATTGAAATCTGTCAAGAAGCAGACATCACCTTCTTGGCGCTTCACGGAGGTATCGGAGAAAACGGCAAGCTGCAGGCGCTGTTTGATATTTATGGAATCCGTTACACAGGATCTGGTTATCAAGGTAGTTTACTAGCCATGAACAAGAAAACCTCAAAAGAGCTGTTGCGTTTCCACGGATTTGCTACGGCAGATTGGAAAATTTTAGGGGTAGACGCTGATTTGACCCAAGTCACTCTGCCTGCTGTAGTCAAGCCAATTGACAACGGTTCGAGTATCGGTGTTACCTTGGTTTTTGATTTAGAGTCGCTGCAACAGGCGGTAGTTCAAGCTGCAAGTTTTTCTCGTGATGGCCTGGTGTTAATCGAACAACAAGTAAAAGGACGGGAGTTTTCAGTTGGGGTGCTGGGAGAAACGGTACTGCCAGTCATCGAAATTCGGCCGAAGCAAGGATTCTACGATTACACCAATAAATATCAAGACGGTTTGACAGAAGAACTGGTGCCGGCACCGATCTCACCTGAGTTGACGAAAAAGTTACAAGAGACTGCCAAAAAAGTACATGATCTGCTGGGACTGCAAGTTTACTCTCGTACAGATTTCATCGTTGATCAGTACGACGAACCTTGGGTGATTGAAGCCAACTCACTGCCGGGGATGACGCCAAATAGCTTACTGCCCCAAGAAGCCGCCGCTGCGGGAATCGGCTACGCTGAGCTGTGTGAGACCATCATTCAGCTCTCGTTGGAAAAATAGTTTGGTGATAAAAGACCGTGGCAATAGTTCTGTCAATTTTCTTCAAAGGGAACATTACCAAACATAAGATGCAAGTAAAAGACAAGTAATTTCCATTAAAAAATAGTGGGAGAGACTTGTCTTTTCATTGCTAAAAAATTCAAACGCAGGCTTTCCTTGAGTTTATCAAGCTAAGTCAGTAGTATTCACTTTTTTATAGGATACGTTGGGAAATGTTTTTTCGGAATCCGGCACAACGATTGTTACAAGTGCTTTCTTTGTTGCTTATGTACCCGTGCTTGATTAGACTAGTTGCTGTCTTTTATTGGAACATCGCGACACTTTGGTAAATGGAAAAGTACCCGCTAAAGCGTGTCCCAGGCGGCTGCGTTGTTTGCTAGTAACCCCAGGGATATTCGTGTAAAATAAGTCTTGGTGAAGAAAATGATGACAACGATGGCTGAGGCCAAAAAGATCTTTCAAACAAAGACAACACCAGAGATTGCAGAATTTTTGATAGGGATGTATCTGGAACACCGCTTGCCCGATGGTAGTCGACTAGGCGGCTGGATTGTCGACTGTGAAGCTTACTTAGGGCCTGATGATGAGGCGGCACACAGCTATGGCATGCGGCGGACGCCTCGGGTGCGGGCGATGTATGAAGAAGCCGGTACGATCTACTTGTACACGATGCACACCCATCTCATTTTGAATATGGTGACACAAAAAGCAGGCTTGCCACAAGGGGTTATGATTCGTGGCTTGGAGCCAGATCCTGCCAGTGTACCACAGATGATTGAAAATCGTGGTGGCAAGAGTGGGCCGACCCTTTCTGATGGACCAGGGAAGTTAATCGCAGCTTTGAAAGTGACGCCGGATTTTTACGGACAGTCGATATTTACCAGTGATCTGCATTTGGTGCCGAAGAAAAGGCGTCAGGCCAAACAAATCTTGAGGCTCCCTAGAATCGGCATTCCCAACAAAGGAAAATGGACTGAGCTGCCACTGCGCTTTGCCTGTGCTGGCAATCCTTATCTTTCCAATCAGAAAAAAACAGCTGTGGCACCAAATCATGGCTGGCAATAAACCAATATCGGCGGCTGCGGCTCCCGACAACTAAAGGAGAAATAACAATGGCGAAAGAAACGATGTTGACTTATTTGGACGAACAGCTGACCAAGCGACTGCCAGACTATGATGTGGCAATTGACTGGGATGTCAAAAATCACACAGTGGAACTGGTGATCCGTTTGTTTGCGGAAAATCCGACGAAACTGCATTTAGATGATGCCCAAGGAGTAGCATCTGAAGAAGAGGTCATTGAATTTGAAGATGGCGTTTTGCTGGTAGATCCTAAGAAATCCAACTATGAAGCTACGGATTACTTGGCTGTGTATCCTTATGAAGGAAAAAAAGGATTGCGGCAAGCAGAGTTGGACGCTTTTGTAACTTATCTTCAGGAAGTTATGGATGAAGGTCTCAGCGATCTGTTGGATTTCTTGAACGACGACACGGACCAAGAAGAGGCTGTATTTGAATTGAAATGGGATCGAGAACGCTTTGCTGCGATTGTCAGAGAAAACGAGGCAAAAGGCCAAACCGCCTACCTGCCTTACCCAGCTTACTAAACCGGCGGCTCGTCAGAATCTTGATGCCAAAAATGACGTAGCAGCGTATCAGAGGCTCGACGTTCGACCTCTGGGGAAAAGGAGAAAATCATGAAGTGGTATGAATTAAAGGTGGAAACGGCTAGCGAGTCGGTAGAAGCAGTGGCAAATATTTTAATGGAGGCTGGCGCTAGCGGAGTTGCTATTGAAGATGCATTGGATGCTCAGAATTGGCAGAGTGATGCTTTTGGCGAGTTGGCAGATATCACAGCGTTGACAGATCTGACAGAAGGCGCCCGTGTCGCTGCGTATTTTCCAGAGACGATTTTTTTACCAGAATTGTTGCCTTTTATCAAAGAAACTATCGGGCGACTGCCGGAGTACGGCTTAGCTTTGGGAAAAAATGAGCTTACCTTGACGGAAGTTTCTGATGGAGATTGGGCGACTGCTTGGAAAAAATACTACCATCCGGTGCGAATTAGCCGATTTTTGACTATCGTTCCTAGCTGGGAAGAATATGAAACGGATGATCCTGAAGAAAAGATTATTCGTTTGGATCCCGGAATGGCTTTTGGTACGGGCACTCATCCGACGACACTATTGACGTTGCAAGCACTTGAAGTTGTCTTGCGAGGAGGAGAAACTGTCCTTGATGTTGGGACGGGTTCTGGTGTATTGAGCATTGCCAGCAAGTATCTGGGAGCAAAAACAGTCCATGCCTATGACTTGGATGAAGTAGCTGTTCGAGCGGCAAAAGAAAATATGGATCTCAATCCAGTGGCGGCGGATGTCATGGTTTCGGCTAATGACTTACTACAAGGCATAGACTTGTCAGCAAACGTCATTGTGGCTAATATCTTGGCAGACATCATTCTTTTAATGATTCCAGATGCCTATCGCTTATTAAAAGAGGAAGGTCGCTTGATCGTATCCGGCATCATCGAAGAGAAAAAAGACTTGGTAATCCAAGGAATGACCGAAGCGGGCTTTGAAGTGGATCAGGTGTTCAATCAACGGGATTGGTATGCTATTATTTTGAAAAAGGCTCAACCAGACGATGGCGGCATCGACCCGACTGCCGGTTGAGGTGTTATTTGACAAATAATCAAGCAATAAAAAGGTGGAGACAGGATGCAGCGGTATTTTATCGAAGAACCGTATGATACACGGCAGGACTATGAATTAACTGGTGAAATTTTCCACCACATGATTCGAGTGATGCGAATGAAAGCACAAGATCAGATTTACTTGGTTTTTGCTGACCAGACAGCTATTGTGGCAGAAGTTACAGCAGTGGCAGAAGACAAAGTAATCGTGCGGGAAATCGCCAAAGAGCTTCAGGAAAAAGAGCTGCCGGTGGCTATCACTATTGCATCCGGTTATCCAAAAGGCGACAAACTGGAATGGATCGTCCAAAAAGCCACCGAGTTGGGAGCAGCGGCTTTTATCGGCTTTCCTGCAAAAGCCTCAGTAGTGAAGTGGGACGAAAAAAAGCTGGCTAAAAAACAGCAGCGCTTGGAAAAAATTGCCCAAGAAGCTGCGGAACAGTCCCAAAGACAAGTAACGCCACCGGTGCAGCTCTTAGCAAACAGCAGCAGCTTTTATCAGCTGCTTACTGATTATGATTATGTTTTGGTCGCTTACGAAGAAAGTGCCAAAGCAGGAGAAACAGCCCAATTGGCACAATTTTTGCAAAAAGTAGAGCTGGGGGCGCGCGTCTTGGCAGTCTTTGGGCCAGAAGGTGGAATTTTGCCGGAAGAGATTGAGAAGCTGACTGCTGCCGGTGGTATTTTATGCGGGCTCGGTCCACGAATTTTACGAACGGAGACGGCACCGTTGTACCTTTTGAGTGCTGCCAGTTATCAATTGGAGCTGCTGCATTAACAGCAGCCAAAGAAACAATGAAAGAAACAGTAAAGAAGGAGCGGATTGTGTGAAGGTCAGCGAGTTGGTAAGTTTGCGGGTAGTCGATCCCGCTCTGAAAGAATGGGATCTCAAGGACTTGATGGATGAAGTTCGCCAGACTGTTGGCTTGCAGGAGATTGTTGTTTTACCGGCAAACCTGCGGCGAGTGAAGCAATTATTGTCTGGTACGGGGATTCGTATCGGAGCCGTCGTTGATTATCCATTAGGCTGTGGGACGGTAGCCAAAAAAGCGTTTGAAGTTGGTCGCAGCTTCCAAGACGGTGCTGACTTTTTGGAACTCAGTATTAGTTCTGACATGTTGCTGCATCAACCAGCGATGATCCGGGAGCTGGATATGACTCTTTCGCCGCTGGCTATTGCCTGGGGTGAAATTCGAACGCGAGTGGATTCTCGGGAACTGCCGGAGCTGACTAAAATTAATTTAGCTGCTGAAATGAAGCGGTTGGGCTGGTCTTGGCTGGTGCTGGGAGAAGGTGCAGATCTGGAGACAGCAAAACATGATGCTACAACCTTTGAATATGATGGCGGTAAACAATTGCGGTTGCAGGTGAACTTAGAAACTGCTACTCAAAACGAATTACAAGAGCTGGTGTTGCGGGGAGTGAATCGGGTCGGCCTGTCTTCATTGGGGGGGCTGGATCTTACTGTTGAGCTCCATCAATTAGGGTGATTTTACCGCTGAAATTGCTGTTTAAAGCCAGATTCTACAACGAATAACCCAAACGCCGTCGGATTGAAAAAGCCGGTGGCAGCGTGTATAATGATGACATTCATTTCAGGAAGTGCTATTTAGCATAAAGTAGGGCGTATCTGAAAACTTCTCTGATAGCTTTCTTGATTCTTTGAAGAGCGATTTGCGTTGCAGTGCCTACTTATTCGTATTATGTAAGTGGTGCATTTCTCGTAATCGTGGCAAAGAATCTGTGACTTATCGGAGTTTTCAGATACGCCCTAGTACTTTTTGATTTTCAAGAAACAAAAGCAGCGACACTGAAACGACGGCTACCAAGTGCCGGCCACCGGTGGATGCTGCGGAAAAAGGAGGGCTTGAGATGAGTAAAGAAATCATATTGACAGGCCCCGGAGTTATCAAACTGGTGCGCGGGTATATGAGTCCTGAACATGTGGCTTTCGTCCAAAAAGCGTTGGACTACGCTACGGCAGCCCACGACGGTCAGTTTCGTAAATCCGGTGAACCCTATATCATTCATCCGATTCAAGTAGCGGGGATTTTGGCAGAACTGAACATGGATCCTCATACAGTAGCGACGGGCTTTTTACATGATGTTGTAGAAGATACCGATGTGACACTGCAAGATTTGACTGAAGAATTCGGCAGTGATGTGGCCATGTTGGTAGACGGTGTAACTAAGCTGCGGAAGATCAAGTACAAATCCCATGAAGAACAGCTGGCGGAAAATCACCGTAAGATGCTCTTAGCGATGGCGCAAGACTTGCGGGTAATTATGGTCAAGTTGGCGGACCGCCTTCACAATATGCGCACCTTGAAGCATTTGCGAGAAGACAAGCAGCGCCGCATTGCCAAAGAAACATTGGAGATTTATGCACCTTTGGCTCACCGGTTGGGGATTAGCCGCATCAAATGGGAATTGGAAGATACAGCACTGCGTTATTTGAACCCTAAGCAGTATTACCGAATTGTTCATCTGATGCAGTCCAAACGCGATGAGCGAGAAGCCTATATTGCCGAAGCAGTGGAAGAAATCCGCTTAGCAACCGAAGATTTGGACATCTATGCGGAAATCTACGGCCGGCCAAAGCATATCTATTCAATCTACCGCAAAATGGTGGACCAGAAGAAAAAATTCGATGAAATCTATGACTTGTTGGCAATTCGGGTAATCGTGGACTCCATCAAAGATTGTTATGCTGTTTTGGGAACCATTCATACCAAATGGAAACCGATGCCCGGGCGCTTCAAAGATTATATTGCGATGCCAAAATCCAACATGTATCAGTCGTTGCACACGACAGTGATTGGTCCTAAAGGCAACCCAGTGGAAGTCCAGATTCGAACCCATGAAATGCATGAAATCGCCGAATTCGGGGTAGCTGCTCACTGGGCGTATAAGGAAGGCCGCACCGAAAAAGTCAAAGAAGACAATATGACTAAACAGGTGGGATGGTTTCAAGAAATCCTTGAGCTGCAAGACGATGCTTACGATGCACCAGAATTCATGGAAGGTGTCAAAGGAGACATTTTTTCAGATAAGGTTTACGTCTTTACTCCAAAAGGGGATGTTTCCGAGCTGCCAAAAGGATCTGGCCCATTGGATTTTGCTTACAATATCCATACCGATATCGGTAACAAGACGACCGGTGCTAAGGTCAACGGCAAGATGGTGCAGTTGGATTACAAGCTGAAAAACGGGGATATCATCGAGATTTTGACTTCGCCAAATTCTTTTGGACCAAGTCGAGATTGGTTGAAGCTGGTAACAACGAGCAAAGCTAAAAACAAGATCAAACGCTTTTTTAAGAGCCAAGACCGTGATGCCAATATTCAAAAAGGCCATGATACGCTTTATCGGATGTTGCAGGAAATGGACTTTATGCCAAAAGATATGGTGGCAAAAGATAAGATCAAAGACGCTTGCGAACACTTCAACTATCAAAGTGAAGATGATCTGTACGCGGCAGTTGGCTATGGGGAGCTTTCACCAATTTCACTGGCTAATCGTCTGACAGTAGAAGAGCGTAAAAAACGTGAAAAAGAGAAAAAAGAGCAGCAGGTTCAGGAGTTAGTGAATCAACCGGTTGAAAAAAAGGAAAAGATGAAGGTTCGGCATGAAGGTGGCATTGTCATTGAAGGTGTCGATAATCTACTCATCCGAATCAGCCGCTGTTGTAACCCAGTACCTGGCGACGAAATCGTTGGCTATATCACGAAAGGCCGCGGGATCTCTATTCATCGGGCGGACTGTCCCAATGTGCAATCACCAGAAGCTGAAAAACGACTCATTGAAGTGGAGTGGGAAGATACTTCCAACAGCTCCAAAGAATACGATGCTGATCTGGAAATTTATGGCTATGATCGCAGTGGTCTGCTAAATGATGTCTTGATGACTGTCAACGGCATGACCAAACGACTGCAAAGCGTCGAAGCGCGCTCCAATAAGGACAAGATGGCTACAATCCGCTTGACGGTCTCCATTCAAAACCTCAGCCACCTGAAATCCATCGTGGATAAAATCAAGCAGATTCCGGATGTGTATAGCGTTCGGCGTACACGGGGGTGACAAAAAGATGCGGGCAGTTTTGCAACGCGTTTCCGAAGCGGCTGTCAAAATTGACGGTGTGACAGTCGGGGAGATTGGTAACGGCTTTATGGTCCTGTTAGGAATCCATGAAGAAGATAGCTTAGAAGACGTAGAGTACCTGGTGCGTAAGATTAGCATGATGCGCGTCTTTGAAGATGAGGCGGGTAAGATGAATTGCTCTTTACAGGATTTGCCAGCGGGTGGTCAGATTTTGAGTATTTCGCAGTTTACGCTGGTTGCTGATACCAAAAAAGGCAACCGGCCCAGCTTCATCAAAGCCGCTCGTCCACAGCAAGCAATTCCACTATATGATGCCTTTAATCAAGGGTTACGCGAGGCAGGTCTCAAGGTTGCTACCGGAGAATTCGGAGCGGATATGCAGGTTTCTTTGATAAATGACGGCCCGGTTACGATTCTTTTGGATACGCGGGACAAGTGAAGACAGAGAGCTGGCAATCTACAAAACTTTTGCTTAGACAAATGAGGCGGAAAAACTTTCTGCCTAAATAAAAAATGACTTCTTATCCAGCTGGTGCAGTTGGATAAGAAGTTTTTTATGTAACACTTGAAATGAATGCGTTTTCTATTTGCGGCGTGGTATGATAAATGAAAGGAAAGTTTGCAATCAAATTCGGTTGTATACAGGGTGAACTGCCACTTCATAAAAAATAGGTTGGTTCTATGAAGTGAAACTCAGGTGCCCATTGATAGGGTGTTAGAAATTCAGCGACATCATAATAAGGAGGCGGAAAAATGACAAAGGAAAGCAAAAATCTGGTAGATCTTATTTCTCAAGCCGGGGGTATGGGAATGGATTATCTTCTGGAAAACAAGTCAAAGCAAGGGGATATCAGGTATAGCGGGTTAGCACTTTGCGATGTTTTGCTGGGAGCGATGGCGGTGTTCTTGCCTACATTTATCACCACTAAAGGAGCAGGGGCTGCGAAACCTGCCATTGGACTGTATACGGTACTACCGGAAAATGTGGATCTGATGGGGAGCAACCTCTTTTTTGGCGCCTTTTTAATCATTCACATTGGTCTTTTTCTACATCATTTTCGCAGGAATCGTCAGAGATTGGCGCTTCATTTGAATGCCTTGGCTATCGTGGGGTTGTTGCTAGTTATGTTGGTACCAGCTATTCATGTGATTAGCGGACTATTGCTTGTGGGAAATGCTGTCAGCTGTGTTTATTGCGGGTATCGGTTAAAAAAGCTGGCACAAGAAAAGTATCGTAAAGAAATCAACGTTCACCGAGAGCTCTCGTAAAAAAAGCCTAGTGCCAGCTGAAAAGCAGCAGTTTGTCGGAAGAGCCGGCAATGCTGTTTTTTTTGTTTATCGGCAGCTCCGTGATTTGAGACTAAAATATCCTGGGATGTCAGCTTGACTGAGTTATAGGCAGGTTATAAGATACAAGCAGAGTCTTGTGATGGAGTGTTTTATTATTAAAGTTAAAGTTGGGAGTTTTGTAAAATGGCCTACCCTTTATTACCCAAGCAAATGCCGGAGCGTATCAAAAAAGTCTGGCAAAAGAGCAACCTGTTGTCTTTGATTATTTTTTTAGCAATTGGCAGCGTCGTAGCTACAATCTTAAAGCTTAACCACCTACTAAAAGAAGTCTGGCTTTGGCTGGCAGTCGGCTATTTTGTACTGGTGGTAGTCATTTTTGTCATCAGCCAGCTGTTGATTCCCTACCGTTATAAATTTCATCGATATGAAATCACGCCAGAAGATCTCGCCTTTCAAAAGGGCTATATTTTCCGCAGTATTACTTATGTACCTATCAATCGTATCCAGCATGTCGAGACCGAGCAGGGGCCTTTCTTAAGGAAAGAAAATCTGATGGAAATTATCATCCATACCGCAGCTACCGACCATCATTTGGCAGGTTTGGACGTGGAAGAGGCGATGACATTGCGCAAACAGATTATTGATATGGTAAAGGTGGCGAAAGAAGATGTCTGAAAAACGTCATTTTCATCCGTTAGCTATTGTTATTTCACTGTTTGAAAGTATCAAAAGTATGTTCTTTATATTTCTGATTATTATTTTTCGCAGTGGTTTGGACCATTGGTATGGGTGGGGCGCGTGTGGCGGACTGTTGTTGATTCTGCTGGGCTTTGCGCTAGTCCGCTATTTTTTCGAGTACTATGAGATTTCGCCGGAAAAGGTAGTGATTTACAAAGGAATTTTTCGTAAGTCGGAAACCGACATCCCCTACGAACGAATACAGACCATCAAGCAACGGCAGTGGTTCTTTTTTCAGCCGTTTCAAGTGACTCAAGTTCTAATTGAAACGGCGGGTGGCTCATCAGAAAAAGCGGAGGCCTCGTTGCCGGCAGTTTCTGAAGAAGTCTTGCAGCTAATCGAAAATTTCCGCAGAAGGGAACAATTAACGGCGACAGACACTTGCTTAGAGCCACTTACGGAGACAATAAATGATTTGGAAGATTCCAGAGAGGAGGAGCTGACAGTCGGATTGTCTGCTGAGACAAGTTCTTCAACAAGTGAGCTGCCGCTAAAATCAATAGGAAATCCTTCTAAAGCACCGGAATACATTTACACCATTACCAATCAGCAGATTTTTTTGTTTGGTATCACAGATATCAGCGTACTAGCGGCAGCTTTTGCCCTGCTGGCTTTTGTGCAGGAGTTTATTCCTGAAGAATGGTTGGACAAAGCCGCAGACGCCTCGGTGAACCTTATACAAGCGGGCTGGATCATAGCTTTGGCTTTAACGCTAGTGGTATTGCTAGTGATTATCGTAATCTCGCTAGTGAAAAATTTCATGCAGTATTACAATTTCAAAGTTAGCCGCAACGGCAACACCTTGACTATCGAAAGCGGCCTTTTGGAAAGACGTGTGCAAAAGATCCCTCTGGAAAAACTACAAGGAATTCGGATCAAACAGCAATTGCTGCGGCGAATTTTGCGGCTTTCCTCGGTCGAGTTGATCTTAGCCGGGGGACAGGAAAAAGAAGGGGAGTCTGGCAGCAAAGACCTGTACTTTTTGCCCATTGTCAGTGATCGAGAACTGTATAGGGTTTTGGACTTTTTACTTCCGGAATGGGATTTTGATGAACCGCAAATTCGGTTTGTCTCCCGAGGCAAGCTGTGGTATTTCTGGCGTTGGCTTCTTTTGATAGGAAGCATCGGCAGTATCGCAGGCTTTCTAATTCATCCAATTGCCGGGGGAATCTGGACACTGTTGATTTTATTGGTGCTGCTAGGAAGAGCCCTCGATTGCCGCTTTCAAGGCTATCAAATCCAATCTGCCCATCGTATCTGTTTCCAGAATTTTGCCTTTATCACTAAGACACTGACCTTTGTCGAGCGGCCAAAGATTCAAGCTTTCACAGAAAAGAGCAGTATCTGGCTTTATAAAAAGCAAATTGGCCATGTCGTGATAGATGTTAAAGAGGGAACGACGGACTTGAGTTTAAGTCTGCAATTTATCGATTACCCCGCGGTGACAGATATTAAACAGTTTTTCAAGCAAAAGTCCTCTATCGGCTAGTTTTCTTTCTGCTGGCCAGCTATTCGCTATCAAAAAAACGACCGGAAGTTACTTGTTATTGCGAGTGCTTTCGGTCCTTTTTTAGAAAAATGCTATCTGTTAAATCAGCCTATCTTAAGCAGGTTTCGGGAAAACAGGCTGTGGGAAGGCTACTATAAGATTCTGGCGGATTTTTTTATAAACTGAGGTTCATCGTATATAATAAAGCCAAACTATGAGGGGGATGCCACATGGAAAAAGTATTGGTTTATCGCAGTGTTTATTTGCCCAATCTGGATTTAACGGTACAAGTAGGGGCTACAAAAACGGGTGTCGCTTATATCAGTACACCTAGCGAAGGTGAGTTGCAGCGTTTTTTTAAAGGATACGAGATTCAAAAAGAGCCAGAAGCTACTGAAGAAAAGTTGATCAGTGAACGGCTGTCGGAAGCAGAAAAGCAGCTATTGGCATATGATCAGGGAACATTGCGAGAGTTTGAGCTACCGCTGCACTTTGTCGGGACGGCATTTCAACAAGAGGTTTGGCACGCACTGAAGCAGCAGCCCTATGGTACTTTGACGACTTACAGCGAGTTGGCTGAGCAAATCAACCATCCACAAGCCATCCGTGCAGTGGCGAATGCGGTGGGGCGCAACCCGCTTTTAGTGGTAGTTCCTTGCCATCGAGTCATTGGGAAAAATGGTCGGTTGACAGGGTTTCGCAGCGGACTTTCAGTTAAACGTTCGTTATTGATTAGAGAAGGGATATCGGAATTCAGATAATCAAATCAAAGGACTAAAATCATAGGACATAAAACCGCAGTTGTATTATAATGATATTGTTAGATTGTAAACGCTGTACATTTAATAATCGATTGGAGGAATCATTATATGGCAACTGTCGGCAGGTATTCCCATGGAGATATTACTCCAGAAAACAAGCTTTTTTCCAGTTTTAAAACCCTGGTTGAGTCTGCTTTTTATGGCAACAATGTCGAGGCAATCGTTGATCTGGCTCAGGCTTACGAATTGGCTAAAGCAGCACCGGGAGCTGTGATTACAGATATGCCGGTGATCCATACCGCGGATTTAGGACTTCCCGATGACGCGAAAGTCATCGTATTCAATGATGGTAAAGTGACCGGTCGGACTGCTGCTGCCCGTCGTGTGGTTGGTCAACCGGGTATTGACAAGGCGCTTTATGAAGGTGTCTTACGTGACGCCCTGCATCAAAGTACCCACAAGAAATTTTATTGCGGCGAAGTTGTTGTAGGATTGGATAAAGACTTTATGGTAAAGGCACACTTGTTGCTGCCAGTGAATTATGAGACGAATTTCTATTCTTATTTGTTAAATTTCCAGATTGCTACCAATGAGTGGTTGTTTGAATACCAAGATTCTAAAGCTTATCCGGAAAATGATATTTACCTCTATGCTGATCCCGATTGGAGACACCCAGATTATCCCCACGGCTTAGCGCTATTTGATCCCGAACACAATGTGGCAGCAGTACTGGGGTTAAATTACTTTGGCGAGTTGAAGAAAGCGACGCTGACACTGGCCTGGGCAACTGCACATCGCAACGGCTATGTGGCCTGCCACGGGGGGATGAAGCAATACCAATTGCCAGACAAGAAGTTTACCATGGCGGCATTTGGTCTTTCCGGTTCCGGTAAGTCAACCATTACACTGGCTAAGCACGGGGATAAATACGAAGTCAAAGTGCTTCATGATGATGCCTTTGTTATCAACAAAGCAGACGGCTCTACAACTGCGCTGGAACCAGCTTATTTTGATAAAACCCAGGATTACCCGCTGGATGATCCGGCAGTGGACTATTTCATCACTTGTCAAAATGTGGGGGTTACTTTGGATGACAGCGGCAAAAAAGTCATCGTCACCCAGGATATCCGTAACGGCAATGGTCGGACTGTAAAATCTCGTTATGTGACACCAAATCGGGTGGATCATCTGCGTTCGGCCATTGATGCCATCTTTTGGATTATGAAAGACGATAGCCTGCCGCCGGTGGTGAAAATTGATGATCCCGTGTTAGCAGCAGTCTTCGGCTTAACCTTGGCAACGAAACGGACCACTGCTGAAAATGTCGTGGGCAATGTGGATATGGATAAATTGGTCATTGAACCTTATGCTAATCCGTTCCGGGTTTATCCGTTGGGACAAGATTTCGCTGATTTCAAAGACCTATTTGAAAAAAATCACACCGCCTGCTACATCCTGAATACCGGTTTTTACAAAGGTAAAAAAGTCAAACCAGCCGATACGTTAGGTTCTATTGAAAAAATCGTGGAAAGCCAAGCGAAATTCGTACCTTTTGGATCAATGGAGGGCATGAGTTATCTTGCAATAGAGGGCTTTGAGGTGGATTTTGATGATGCTAAGTACGTTGCGGCACTGCGGACGCGGATGCAAAGTCGTTTGGACTTTATCTTGGCACAAAAAACGGAAAATGACGGATACAATACATTACCAGACGAAGCTGCGGAATTGATGCAGAAGGTCATTAACGAACTGGCCTGACTCTACAAAAAAATCGTCGGATATTAGCAAATCTTTCGCTTTATCCGAACAAACATGATACCCTTATCATAGTCAAGCTGTTGGGATTCGTATCCTCTAAATGATGCGAACAGGAAGTCTCAACAATGGCAATAAAGGAGGTTCTTTAGCATGGCAGACGAACAAGACAAGAAGAAATTGGAAGAGTTGGCCGAAGAAGCGAAGAAAGAGGACACCTTCGAAAAACTCGACGAAATGGAAAAAGAGCTGAACTTGGACGACGAGCCCGGACACGAAGACACTTCTAAAGAGAAGGAAACCATCTTGGAAAAAGTCATCGAAGAAGCGCCGGCTGTAGGAATCCAGCAGCAAAACCAGATCGATCACTTTTGATTTCAGATGAAACAGACTGCACCCGACGTTTATCGTCGCGTGCAGTTTTTGCTTTTTCAGACTTTGCAAATAGCAATATGTCCACTTCTGAAAATTGGAAAGAATTTTTGTGACTACACTGAGGCTAGACTGAAGCTGAGGTACAGGCCGATTCTTATTATTGAATATAGGAGGGATTTTATTCTGTGGAGGAAAGAAGGTGGAAAATATTGTTGGATCTAATCTTACATTTAAAGTTTTTAACAAGTAAAAGCCAAGTAACTTCCAATAAAAGACTGTGGAAGCTGCTTGGCTTTTGATACTGTTTGCTTTAGAGGCTGATGACTGGAGGAGCATCATAACCTCTTCATATAGATACGTGGTGATTTTTTTAGTTTTACAGAGTTTCAATTGGCAAGTTCATGCCTTTCCAGCCTTCGAGGGCACCGGCTAGTTCGTAAGCTTCAAAATCGTTTGATAATAAAATCAGTAACGCTGTCTTGCCTAAGGTTGTGCCGCCAGTCCAATCATAGACGACATAAGTTTTGCTTTTGTCTAATTCAGCTAAGTGGTTGGCCAAATCTTTTGCAGGCATAGCAACAGCATTTTTTATCTGATCTTTTTTAACTTGCGCCGGGGCATTTCGAACATCCAAAACTACATAAGGGGAATCGGTCTTTTCAAGATTTTCCAAGACAGTGAAGTGATCGATGTATAAGCTCAGATAGGTTTCAAGTAGTTCAATTTTTTTAGTTTGCATGCTTTATTGCTCCATTTCTAAGGTATATTTTTCGGTACTTTGTTTGATTTTTCCGAGTAGATAGGAAAATTGCGCTCTCTCCTCAGCAGTCAAATCACCAAGTAAAAGATGAACCGTTTGGAAATTCTTTGGTAAAAAAGCTTCCAAGACGGCCATACCTGCGTCGGTTAGCTGTACAGGCACCGATCGCTTGTCAGAGGGTGAGCTGTTTTTGATGATCCAGCCTTTGTGGGTCATGGCAGTTAATAACTTGCTGACGGTAGCACGGGTGGCGCCTAATTTTTCAGAAATAACCGAGGGCAACAATTCATAATTAGGTGCATTCTTCAAAAACATCAGGATAATAAATCTCGATTCACTCAGATCATTTTTATCTAGCACGCTATCGTAGACCTTTTGCATATTGCGGTAGGTCCACTGAAAATCAATAAATAATTCTGATATTGTTGAATCCATCTCTGAAACGTCATTCATTACTTGGATTCGCTGATTGCTGGGGCGGTCAACAAAAGTAAATTTTTCCATAGGCAAACTCTTTTCTGTTTATGGTTAGCCGGCTAACTACTTGTGCAGTATCCCATGTTGCGACGAAGAAGTCAACTATCATGAACTTGTAGTGGCACTCTTTTTACTTTCGGCAATGTTGTCTTCAACTGCAAGAGGAGAACCAATGGAAGCTTTTTTTGCTGATCTTCGTTGTTTGGCGGGAGCGGTTTTTTTTGGTACTCTTAGTGTGGTGAGACTGAGGCTTTCGCAGCTATTTTCGGAGGAAAAGGAGCGTAGCCGTCATAGATGAGTCATTCACAGTGATGAGGACATGTTTTTTTGAGAATGGTCAAAGCAATTGGTGCTGGTGATTTAGAAAGTGTACCTTATGCAGGGGAAGAATCAGACCAAAGCAGGATGTTTTTTTAGGAAATGTCCGTTAAATTAGAGCAGAGAGTCAGTTGCAAGGATTGCAGCTGTAAAGAAAATGAAGGAGGAAGCGGCAATGGCAAAAATCATGGTGGTGGAAGACGAGGGGGTCATCCGCCAATTAATCATGGAGGAATTGAAGAAATGGCAGTTTGAAGTTTTTGGGACTACCGATTTCAATCAGGTTTTTGACGATTTTCAGGAGCAAGAGCCACAGTTGGTACTTTTGGACATCAATTTGCCGGTATTTGACGGCTATTACTGGTGTCAAAAAATTCGAGAAGTGTCACAGGTGCCGATTATCTTCATCTCAAGCCGCAACACCAATATGGACATGATTATGGCTATGAATATGGGGGCAGATGATTTTGTCACCAAGCCTTTTGAAATCGATGTGCTGATTGCTAAAATTAACGCCCTATTGCGACGTTCGTACAACTACTCCAGTGGTACAACCGAAACTCTGAATCACAACGGCCTGACCTTAAATGTGGACAATAGCACAGCCGAAGTCAATGGTGAAATCATTGATTTGTCGAAAAATGAGTATCGTTTGTTGTATATCCTTTTGAAAAATCGTGGCAAAATCTTGTCGCGGGAAAAACTCTTGCGGGCGTTGTGGGATGATGAACGTTTCGTAGATGACAACACACTAACCGTTAATATCAATCGGCTGCGGCGCAAAATCGAGCAGGCGGGTCTGACGGGGTATATCGAAACGAAGGTGGGACAAGGCTACATTGTTCCCTGAATGAAAATAAAAGGCGGGGGTAAAGATGTCCTTTTGGCGCTATCTGAAAGATCGAAAACTGGTGCTGGTGGGTTGGGTAGTATTTGTTCTACTGACCGCTTTTGTGCTGTGGCTATCTCCTGGGATTGGGCTGGATTGGGGAACAGTCGGTTATCTGGCTTTGATGGAAGGCGTCCTATTAGTCATCATGTTGGTGTACAATTATTTTTCTAAGCGCATCTGGTGGCAGAAGTTGGAGCTGAAAGCCGATCAGAGCGCGATGCAAAATTACCTCACTGGTGCTCGCAGCGACGAAGAAGAACTGCAACAGACGTTTATCAACCAAGTTATTCGCGAGCATCAAAGCATGATGCAAGAAATCGTGGCAGGACAAGAGGAACAAAAAGATTACATCGATTCCTGGGTTCACGAGATCAAAGTACCGTTAGCGGCTTCTCAACTGCTACTGCGCTCGATGGAATTTGATATTCCCGATGACAAGTACATGATGCTAGAAAATGAATTGGGGAAGATTGATGGCTATGTGGAGCAGGTATTGTATTATTCGCGTTTGGACAACTTCTCCAAGGATTATCTGATTCGCGACACATCGCTGAAAGAAGTGATTTTGCCAATTATTCGCAGCAATGCCAATTATTTCATCCAGCGAAATATTCGGTATGAAGTAGTGGGAGAAGATCAAAATGTCCTTACTGATGGCAAGTGGCTGGGGTTTATTTTGCAACAATTGCTGAGTAATGCCATCAAGTATACGCCGGAAAATGGCAAGGTCACTATCACTATCGAAAAGAAAGTCAAAGGAGTGGCCCTGACTATCGCTGATACTGGAATCGGAATTCCTGCAGAAGACTTGCGAAGAATCTTCGACAAGGGCTTTACCGGTCAGAATGGACGCTATTCTGAGATGCATTCCACCGGGTTAGGCTTGTATCTAGCTCGCAACTTGGCCCACCAACTAGGGCTACAGTTGACCGCTAAATCAGCTACGGGTGTAGGTACCCAAATGCAGCTGTATTTTCCGTACCTGGCTTATTACCAAGATAAAAAGTAAATCTTATTTTATGGAATATCAGACTTCTGCAAAGCTTTCGAGGGATGCAGAAATGTATTTCGATATCAACAGTCAATAAAAAACAGGTCAGATATGACCTGTTTTTTTATTGCTGAATCATATTTTTTAAGCATTTTAGAATGTTCATCCGACAGAAGCTTTCGACTGCTGATAGTCTGTATGTGAGTAATTATAAGTTAAGAAAGTTGTGTTCTTACAAAGTGCTCAAGAAGAGTCCAATTCAACAAATCTTAAAGTGATCCGAGATTACTTATAACACTCGCAAAATAAGCTATACCTATTTTGATTCCTTTCTTGATATTTCAGCTGTCAGAATGGCCTCTCAATATGTTCGAATTTTGTAAGAGAATCAAATTTATATTCTGCACAATAAATATCAGGCATCTTCATTTTGTTAAATTCTGCTAAACCAAATTTACCGTCTAATAGTTCATTAAATAGAGCAGATAATGCTGTGCCATGTCCACTGATAATAATGTTCGCTTCATTTTTTTTGATGATTTCATTGTAAATCGGCAGAATGCGTTGTTGTACCTCATTTAAAGACTCGCCATTAGCTAGTTTAAAATTAAAGTCATTCCACTGATTAGTAGAAAACTCTGAAAAATTGTCGCACCATTTACCAACAGCTCTTTCTCTGAGATCATCTTCGATAATGACCGTTTTCCCTAACCATTCTGCAGTGGGTTCTATGGTCTGTACGGCTCTGAGATAAGGACTACTATAGATATTCGAAATTTTTTTATCCGCAAAAAATGGTTGTAGACGTCTTGCTAACATAAGCCCCTCACTGGTTAATGGAGCTAGTCGCTCTTCACGATTAGTAAAGTCTCTTATTGAGTGACGAACAAAATAGACACTTTTCATAACATTTTTCTCCTCCAATTGTAACCATAATACTTCTTTAATACTTGCTCGGGATTTTTAGTGAATCTATCTGCTGCTTTCGGAAAATCATCTTATTCCGGATATATCTTGGTGGTCACAAGTTGCAATTCAAAAAATTCTAACCCTATCAATTCACACCGTGAGCTGGGCTAGTTTCAAGCTCTAGAACTACCTTACTTCGATTCACTCGAATATCCACGCGTACAAATAGTATATCATGGACAAGTGATAACGCTATCCTTACCTATCGAATAGAACTTAGACCAAAATGACATGCACCTAACAGCTAATAGCACATGGCAAAGGTACATAGTCATCGAGAAAATGGGACTTACAACTAGCTAAAGAAAGCTTTCGAGGGACGCAGAAGTCTTTTTTTATCTATTTAGCCAATACGGGGTGCTAAGACACACGTAAGCTTCCTCCAAATAGGACAGCCCTTCATTTACATGAAAAGTTTTTGATGTTTCTGAAAGAAGTTGAAAGTTTTTCTTGAGAGGAAGACGGTTTCACTGGTAGACTAGCGAAGTGCCGTTTTTGCTGCACAGTGATTAAAACGATTAGGATCGTAATAAAAGGAGAGTTTTGTTGTGGAATTATTGATAGCTTTAGTCCCAATGTTTGCTTGGGGCAGCACGGCGCTGGTTAGCGGCAAGATGGGCGGCTCACCGAACCAACAGACGCTGGGTATGACCATTGGGGCGTTTTTCTTTTCTATCGTGGTATTTTTTGTATTGCAGCCGACGATGACGTTAGCCACAGTTCTTTTTGGCTTTTTGTCGGGTGTTTTTTGGAGTATTGGGCAAAAAGGCCAGTTTCAGGGGATGCATCACATGGGCATCTCAGTGGCACTGCCGGTATCAACTGGAATGCAGTTGATTTTGAATACAATCGCCGGTGCTGTATTGTTCGGTGAGTGGCGTAAAAGCGGCGATTTTTTGTTGGGAGGACTTGCTTTGGCTCTCTTGATGATTGGTTCTTATTATACGTCACGCCAAGATCCTGATCGGGAAAAGTTATTGCCGGCGGGACAAAAAATGTTTGATTTCGGCAAAGGATTTCGGGCACTGCTGATCTCTACGCTGGGCTATGGCGCCTACACGATTATTTTGACTTGGGCTGACTTGGATCCAGCAGCGGTCATCTTGCCTCAAAGTGTGGGAATGGTAGCTGGGGCGTTCTTGTTTACTCTAGGGGATATTCGCTATGACCGCTACGTTTTAAAAAATAACGCAACTGGTTTATTGTGGGGACTGGGAAATGTCTGCATGCTGATGGGAATTCAATCATTAGGATTGGCAGTCAGCTTCTCTTTGTCACAGATGGGGATCATTATTTCCACTTTGGGAGGCATCTTCTTATTAGGGGAACGCAAGACGAAAAAAGAACTGGTTTATGTTGTTTTAGGTTGCCTTTTTGTCATCGGCGGTGGTATTCTTTTAGGATATATGAAGAGTATATAATTATTAAAAGAATGGCAGTATAAAAGCTGCTGGTGAGTAAGGGGAAGAATATGGATCTGTTTCGTAAAAAAACGTTTGATGTTGAAGAGCGCGGGGGAATGAAGCGGACGCTGACCCTGAAAGATCTGATTATGTTGGGGATCGGTGCGATTATTGGGACGGGGATTTTTGTAATCACTGGTCAGGCCACCGCTGTTTATGCCGGACCGGCGTTGTCGCTTTCTTTTGTGGTGGCCGCCTTTGTGGTGGTATTGTCAGGACTGTGCTTTGCTGAATTTGCTTCGCGGGTGCCGATATTGGGAGGCCCTTATTCCTATTTATATGTAGTCTTCGGGGAAGTCGTGGCTTGGTATGCCGGCTGGTTTTTGTTGTGTGAATTCATGCTGGCTGTTTCTTCCGTAGCTTCCGGCTGGTCAGGGTATCTTCAGGGATTTCTCAATAGTATTGGTATCCATCTGCCGACTGCTTTGACAGCAGGCTATGATCCGGCTCGCGGTACTTACATTGATTTGATTGCTGGCTTGGTGGTAATCTTTGTGACTGTCTGGGTCACCCAGGAAGCCAAAAAGGCGCTGCGCCTGAACAACGCGATGGTTTGGGTTAAATTTGGGATTATCGCATTGTTTATCCTAGTGGGAATCTTCTTTGTGAAGCCCAGCAACTGGCAACCTTTTATGCCTTTTGGTGCAAAGGGGGTCTTCGATGGTGCAGCGTTGGTATTTTTTGCCTTTTTGGGCTTTGATGCCGTAGCCATGGCTGCCGAGGAAGTCAAAAATCCGCAGCGAGATGTTCCCCGAGGAATCATCGGTTCAATCGCTATCGCTACCATCCTCTACATTGTCGTAACCTTAATTTTGTCGGGAATTGTGCCCTTCGACAAGCTAAATATCAGCGATCCGGTCGCATTTGCCATGCGTTATGTCGGACATAATTTCATTGGCTCAGTCATCGCCATTGGAGCGATTTTAACGCTGTTGACGGTGACCATCTCCATGATGTATTCTCTAGCGCGGTTACTTTACGCGATCAGTAAAGACGGACTTTTGCCGAAATTTATGCAAGAGATTGATCCAAAACATCGGACCCCCAAAAAAGCAACTTGGGTAGCCGGTGCCTTCGCCTTGTTTTTTGCGGCAGCTTTTCCGCTACAGATCTTAGCGGAACTAACCAATATCGTGGCACTATCTTACTTGGCGCTGATGGGACTAGGCTTGCTGAAGCTCCGTAAGCAAATGGGCCCTCCAAAAAAAGGGGAATTCAAAGTGCCATTGGTGCCCCTTTTGCCAATCTTATCAGTAGTCAGTTGTATCTTTTTAATGACTCGCCTGAAGCCGATAACCTGGCTGGTCTTTGGCATTACAGTAGTCATCGGCACCTTGATTTACGTCTTTTACGGCTACCGCAATAGTGAACTGAATAAAAAATAAAAAACACCTGCAAAAGCGGCCCTCTTTCTAAAAAGAGACGTCGCTTTTGCAGGTGTTTTTTATTGAATGCTGTGTTGTTTTCTTGAAGCCCCGGTGCATATGAACAGCAAGGCAAGAAGCTGTAAACTCCAACAAAGGATGCCACTGTAGGGCAGCAGGAAAATTGGTTCTAAAAAGCGCAGCAACAGGCCAACAATCAGTAAGGCTAAACCCAGCAATGTGCGTTGATTCAAACGACCCAACTGTCTCAATGTCCAACCCACCCAAAGACAATAGCTCAAGATACCAATTCTGGTAAATAAAAAGAGCAGTTGCCAAAGTTGTGTTTTCTGATCGGATGCGGTTAGTTGCAATAAAAGGAGTAAACTCAGCATGATCAAAAAAGGCAGCAGACCCACATATAGTTTTTTCTTGAGGTATTGCAGATCTTTTGCATCGGTTTTCATTTTTTCTATATAAGCTGTATCTTCTTTTAGCATCTGATCCAAAGAGAGCCCATAATACTCTGACAATGCGATCAATGTCGGAATGTCAGGATAGGTTTTATTGTTTTCCCAACTGGAGACCGCTTGTCGAGTGACGTTTAACTCAGTAGCAATGTCCTGCTGAGTTAGCCCGAGATCGACGCGACGTTTCCTGATAACTTCTGCTAACATAATGCACCTCCTGTTTTCAAAAATAGCAAAGTTCTACTGAAGAAACAAGCAGTCAATTGTTGCAATACCTAAAAACGGGGGCAATTGTTGCTTGCATCCTTGTCAAACCAGGCTTGCCCGCTTGCAGATGTGGGGTAAAGCGACAGCTACAAGTAAGCATTTCTGGTTTTTCGGTGAAGAAGCAAACAATTGTAGTATTTGCGACTACTTTGAACTTTGCCTGCTGTAGGAAACAGATAGCTAAAGTGCTTATAGGTCTCCAGGATAAACGATAAAACGTTCGTCACTGTAAGGGGCAATTTTAATTGGTTGTTCATAAAAGGCAGACAAGCATTCTGGTGTCATCAGCTGTTCTCTTGTTCCTTGCCGAAAAATTTCGCCATTTTTGAGCATCAGGACGTGACTGACAAAAGGAAGAATCTCTTCGGTGTGGTGAGTGACAAATAAAACAGTAGGGGCGACAGGCTGTTCTTTGATTTTTCGGATTCGTTGCAGCAGGTCTTCTCGGGCAAATAGATCTAGGCCGTTACAAGGCTCGTCTAAAATCAAGAGCTCCGGGTAGCCCATTAAAGCCCGGGCGATTAAGACGAGTTGCTTTTCTCCTTGGGATAAGACTTGATAAGGTTTTCCCAACAGATTTTCCGCTCCTAATGAGACCAACAGTTCCTTGGCGGCGGCTAATTCTTCCGGTTCGTAAGTACGCCAGATACCGATAGAAGCAAACTTACCGGAGAGGACGATCAGTTCTGCTGTATCCTGCTGATACAATTTATTTTGTAAGACATTGGAGACCCAACCGATGCGCTTGGTCAGGTCAGGGATATTTGCTTGTCCGAAGACTTCACCCAAGACCGTGAGCCGGCCGGATGTCGGCCATAAATTGCCGGCAATCATCTGTAGCATCAATGTTTTGCCGGCACCGTTTAGACCGAGAATTCCCCAGTCTTCTCCCTTAGTGATGTGCCAGTCGATTTCTTTGAGGAGCGGGTGGCCGCCTCTTGTTAATGAGATTTTTTCAAATGATAGCACCGTCATAATGAATTCCTCCTGTTAAATAGTGATAGCATCTTTACCTAGTCTTTAACTAAATAGTAGCAGACTTCCTCAGAAAACGGGAGCAGAGTTGACAAAATATTCAGACAATTGGTGGAGCTGACTGACTGTGAAATTTTTCTAAAAAAAACTTACGAAGCTGCCAAAAATCTGCTAAGGTGAATGAGAAAAGAATATCTGGAAAACGCAGTGAAGATGTACACAGCAGTGGAGGTCGTAACGAGTTACTCGCCGGCCACCGCTGCTTTTTTGCGTGAACGGGCAAAAAATTGGTTTCGTAATTGCCTAAAAGTCTCGTTTTACTCCTCAAGCTTTCATCTGACAGCTTTTCCAACAAAGGAGAAAAAATGCCCCATAACAAAAGAGAAAGTATCATTTATACAGTATTGATGTGTGCAGTGATGGTTCTATGGATGAGTTTTTACAATATCGCCTTGCAGGAGAAAGTGTGGTCATTATCAGTTTTGCAAAAGGCCTGGCTGGGTTTTCCGTTGGGATTTATGGTGGCTATGTGTTGTGACTGGTTCATCGTTTCCGGTCCGGCTAAAGCTGTTGCATTCAAATACTTGATTAAACCCTGGCACAGCAATCTAAAAAAGGTTGTAGCGGTGTCTACCTGCATGGTTCTGCCAATGGTCATTATCATGTCTTTGTACGGCGCGCTGGAAGCGGTGCTAGCCGGTAATAACTGGCAGGAATTACCGCCGATCTGGTTTGCCAATATCCCAAAAAATTTAGTGATGGCCTTGCCTTTTCAACTGCTGATTGCGGGGCCTGCTGTTCGTAAAGTCTTTCGGCGTGTTTTTCCGGTGGGAAAGGTATTGCCGTAAGCAGCCGGCTGTGGGTTTGCCTTGAAGCGATTGTTGTTTTGCGCGAAAAAAGCCTAAAAGAAGCCTAAAAAAACCACTTGCCGCATGTATAGTGACCCAAAAAGTTAGATTTTGGTCTAACTTTTTGGGGATACAGTGTGTGCAAGTGGTCTTTGTATGGGATTTATTTTCCGTTGCCGGAAGTAAGCTCCAGCAATTTGTTTTTGAGGTCTTCTTCCATCGTGCCCAGTTCGATCTCGGCAGCGCGGCGTTTTTCTTTGCCTTCTTGTTGAATTCGCAAGGTTTCTTGGATGGTTTCCACCAAGTCGTTTTGAGTCTTCTGCAAAGTTTCGATGTCCACGATCCCCCGCTCGTTTTCTTTGGCGGTTTCGATGGCGGAAACTTTCAACATTTCTGAGTTCTTTTTCAGCAAGTCATTAGTAGTTTCGGAGACTTGTCGTTGCGCGGTAACCGCATCTTTTTGACGCAAAAGAGTCAGTGCGATAACAACCTGATTTTTCCACAAAGGAATCGCTGTGTTGATAGAAGCCTGGATCTTTTCGGCTAAAGCTTGGTTGGTATTTTGAATCAGGCGAATCTGTGGTGCTTGTTGAATGGTAATCTGACGAGCTAAGCGCAGGTCGTGGGTACGCTTGTCCAAGCGGTCTAGAAATTGATTGTAGTCATTGACGATTTGGACATCCATCTGATCGCCGGAAGCTTGAGCTTTGGCCATCGCTTCAGGAATGGTGACTGTTTTTAATTCTTCGGCTTTCAATTCACCGGCTGCGATGTAGATATTCAAGGCATCAAAATAATCTTTGTTTTTATGATAGAGCTGTTCCAGCATCAAGTTGTCTTTTAACAGCCCGTCTTTTTCCTTGTCTAACTTAACAGCAATCTTGTCAATTTGAGCCCCGATTTTTTGGTATTTGGCTGTGATTTCGTAAATGGACTGTTTGACTTTGCCAAACATACGCTTGAAAAGATTGCCTTCGCCAGCTCGCAAATCATCAGGATTCGCTTCGTTTAGACGATACATCAGCTCAGTCAAGCTATCTCCTACTGGGCCAATATCATTAGCTTGGACGTGGTTAAGCATGGATTGTGAGAACTCACCAAGCTTTTGTTGCGCAACGGCACCGTAAGTGATAACTCCTTGTTGATCCGTCGCGTCGATTTTATCCGCCAGTTCTTTGGCTTGGGCTTGTCGTTCCGGTGGCAATTTATCTACCAGACGGTCCGCTTTTTGTTGTTCTTGTAAAGCGTTGATTTCCGTTTTCTGAGTTTCGGTCAAGGAACCCACCGGGGTAGTGAAGGGACTGTTTAACAGATCCTCCAAAGTAGAATCGACATTTTGTACCGGCTGTTGCGGCAAGTTGTTGTTTTCCGTCATTTTCATTCCTCCAATAGTCTAATCTCTAATCAGACGAAGACAGCTGAGACTGTAGTCATCTATTCTTCTTGCAAAAGAGGCGTGTACCTGCGCCTCGGAAATAAGCTGATTCGAAAAAAATCTAGCCGGTTGGCTAGATTTTTTCCACCGTTGTACTATTTACATTATCCCGTTTTAAACTCTGTTTGGCAATCGAAAGCTCAATATCCATGTCCTCAAAATCATCAGCAACGAACTGTTGATAATCCTGTGCAATTAAGGAAGCCATCTGGTCGATAATCTGAGAACTTTCTTCGATCTTTTCATAAGTTTCTCGACTCTTAATCTCATGGTCGTTGATTTCGATGAACTTGTCTGTTAAATCGACCATATTTGGCAGGTGCGTGTAGAGGAAGTGATTGGCACAATGAAGTTTTTGCGGATCTTTCACCAATTCTTTAAACAGTGCTTTAGAAGCCCGCAATGTGTCATGACGCAAATCAATGGCTTTCAATTTAGCATTTTTATTGATATTGTTTTGGAGCTTCTGGATTTGATCTTTCGTCTGGCTCATCGTGTCTCGGAAAAATTCAATCTCGCTTTGGGTCATGCCAGCCTCAAGGTAATGAGTTTCCTTTTCTTTACTCATAACTGGTATGGGTTTTTGAGCAAAAACTTTTTTGGGTGCAGACCCCTTCAATCCCAACCAGACCAAGACAATGCCGGCAATCACCAAAATAAAAGGCAGCACGTCGGTAGAACCGGAAAGAATCACCAGCAAGACAAAGAACACTGGGATGCCAATGAGTGAGTATAGGATGAATTTTTTCATTTTGATATCCTCCTGATTGTTTGCTGTATTTTCAGCAGGCGGAAAACTTTCCCGCATATATTGGCGAAGCTGGATATTTACAACCCTTGTTGACTACAAAATCATTCTATCACGCAGCCATAACAAAAAAAATCAGACTAAGGGTTGATTTTTTCAATTTAGGAAAAACATAAGGTTTCTTATGTTAAAATTAACGGCAGAGGCCGGTAAAAACGTGTATACTTACAGGAAAAGCATCTGTTTTTCTGCAAGTATGAAAGGGTATTTTTTACGCAGAAAATGCAGCCGGCAAAAACTGTCTGCTACAGATAGAATAACGAAAACGAAAGTGGGAGTGCAATGCTTTCTTTTGAAAATTTTGAAGAAAAAACCATCAGCCGAAAAGAGATCTTCCATGGCAAAATCATCGATGTCGTATTGGACGATGTGTCTTTACCAAATGGTGGGACTGCCAAAAGAGAATTAGTCTTTCATCCTGGTGGTGTTGGAATCGTCGCTATCACACCGAAAAACAAAATGTTGTTTGTCCGTCAGTTTCGTAAACCACTGGAAAAAGTCATTTTGGAGATTCCTGCTGGCAAGATTGATCCAGGAGAAGGCAGTCATCCGGAAATTACCGGTGCCCGGGAATTAGAAGAAGAAACTGGTTATCGGCCGCAGCGAATGGAACACTTAGCTTCTATGTACCTTTCGCCAGGCTTTGCTAATGAGATGCTCCATGTCTATCGTGCCCATGATATGGAGAAAGTTGAAAACCCGCGGGCCATGGATGACGATGAGGTCCTTGAAGTCTATGAACTGACTCTGGAGGAAGCAAAAGCTGCGATTGTTGAAGGTACCATCTGTGACGCCAAGTCATTGTATGCCATCCAATATTGGGAACTGCAAGAAGCAGCTAAAGGAAGTGGCGGCTATGAGTAAAAAGCCGCTGATTACTCGTCAGACACTGCGGGAACGTCGCGAGCAAGAGGATGGATCAAAAGAAAAGTTCCGCCCCGAGCCGAACCGCTCCGTACGTCAGGAAGAAAAACAAGGAAAGACGTTCCATATCTCCCGTCGTCAGGCAGTCCCGACACAGGCAATCACCGACAAAGAGACTCAAAAAGAATTTCACAGAGAAGAAAAGAAGATCAATAATTTTTATCGAAAAGAAAAGAAGAAAAACAAACCGTTGAAGAAATCTCGTACTGTTGAAAACCAAAAATCTCGAGAATTGAATGGCTTTTTAGTAGGAGCAATCATCATCGTCTCACTATTGATTGTAGTCGTCATGTTGGCAACGTTCTTCTTATAAATAGCTAAATAGCGGAAGCAACGGATGCCAGGTTATATCGATGAGCGGTAGGTAAGGCTAATGCTGTTTGCGACAACTTAATTGGAGGTTATGAGATCATGAAAATCGGAATCATTGGTGCGATGGATCAAGAAATCAAAATTTTGAAAGAACAAATCGAAAATCCAGTCTCTTGGGAGCGGGCGGGAGCATTGTTTGTTTCTGGCGGAATCGGTCGCCATGAAGTGATTTTAGTGCGTTCTGGGATTGGCAAAGTAGCTGCCAGCACCATCACCAGCTTGCTGATCCAGCGTTATGGGGTCAATATGGTAATCAACACGGGATCTGCCGGTGGGATTGGTGAAGGACTGCAAGTAGGGGATATCGTGGTTTCCGAAAAGCTAGCCTATTTTGATGTGGATGTCACAGGCTTTGGCTACAAATTCGGACAGCTGCCAGCAGGAATGCCTCTGTATTTTGATGCCAGCAAGTATTTGATAGCGGAAATGACAAAAGCGGCAGAAGCTACGGAGCATCATGTTCGTAAAGGTTTAATCGTCACCGGCGATACCTTTGTCAATGATCCTCAAAAAGCTGCTGAGATAAAGCGCCATTTTCCCGATGCCTTAGCCAATGAGATGGAGGGCGCAGCAGTAGCCCAGACAGCCTATTTGTTTGAAATTCCTTTTCTGGTGGTTCGAGCTATCAGCGATACGGCAGATCACGACGCTGCCATGACCTTTGATGAATTTATCGACGAAGCTGGCAAGCGCTCAGCAGAAATGGTCTTGCAATTCGTAAGAAACCTAGTATAGCGTCCAATTGGCAAAAGCAAATTTTCCATCTGGCTGTTAGGTGACACCTCATGTAAATATGCCAAAAAAAGCGCCGAATCTGTTGATCCGGCGCTTTTCTTCGTATGATAAGTAAAATAATGGCTAGAACAAGTGGCTGACGAAATCTGCCAAGACCGCAAAAGAAGCGGACATCATGGGACAAAATGCATCAAAGAAGACATTTCCAACGTGATTAAACCAATTATCCATTTTCCTTTTCTCCTTGTCTACCGTGGCAGTCGGCCGGCTTTGGACAGGTTCCTGTTTGTCTGTTTCCAAGGTCAGCTGAGCTGTATTTTCCGGTTGTTTTCTTGTTGTCTTTATTCTAACGGAGTGGCAAAGAGATTCATCAGACTAAAGTCGCAACCCGGCGAACAGATTTGTAAGGTTGTTGACTTCTTTGTCAGAGTAAGAAGTAAGAAGAGTCGAAATCCGCTGTGAATCTTGTTATACTGAGTAAAATAAGCCACTAACAGCTTGCGTTGGACGGCAGACTTCAGGAGGATGATTCAATGAAAGCACTAATCTCCATCGACTATACCAATGACTTCGTGGCTGATGACGGTAAGCTAACGACAGGAGCAGCTGGTCAGGCCATCGAAGAAAAACTAGTTGCTGTCACAAAAGAATTTATCGACGCCGGGGAATTTGTCGTTTTTGCCATTGATGCGCACGATCCGACTGACCGTTTTCACCCGGAAAATAAACTGTTTCCCCCGCATAATGTCATCGGAACTGACGGACGGCAGCTTTTTGGCAGCTTGGCTGATTTGTATGCAGCCCATAGCACACAAGAAAATGTCTATTGGTTTGACAAGCGCCATTACTCAGCGTTTAGCGGTACGGATTTAGACATCCGCTTGCGGGAGCGAGGCATTACTGATCTTTATCTGACTGGCGTTTGTACCGATATTTGTGTCCTGCACACGGCTGTCGATGCCTATAACCTGGGGTACAAAATCCATGTCTACAAAGATGCAGTAGCCAGCTTTGATCCGGTGGGACACGAATGGGCTTTGGGACATTTTGCAGGCACGTTGGGGGCAGAAATTTTGTGATTGAAAGACTTTTTGGATAAAAATTAGGCAGCAGCTCGCTGGAGAAGTAAACCCGGTAAACTGAGGCAAATTTAAAAGACCATGTGGGGTGAGTTTTAGGCCCACACGGTCTTTTTTGATTCTCTTGAAATTTTCTTTTGAAGTATTGATTGAATCAGCGCTTTAGTACTTATCTCGCTTAGGATCTTGTTGTAACAGTTTAGGTTTGAATTTGGCTCTTAGAGTGTGTGGGTGACTGCTTCGATACGATAACCGTCTGGATCAATCAAAAAGGCGGCATAGTAGAAAGGATGGTAGTCACGATAGCCGGGTGCCCCGTTATCTGTGCCACCACTTTGTAAACCAACCTCATAAAAAGCTTGCACCATTTCTTTGGTTTCAGCTTGAAAGGCAAAATGAAAAGGATTCGGAATACCTTGGCTCAAATACAAGTCTCCCATTGGGTCAGAAGAACGGCCATCAGAAAAACTAATGACGGTTGGGGAGTGCATTTTTACTACGTAGCCTAGTGGAGCCAATACTTTCTCATAAAACCGACTGCTTGCATTCAGGTCGGTAACTTTCAAGTCTAAATGATTGATCATTCGCAATTTCTCCGCTTCTGTGTCACTGGTTTTAGTTTTATTACCAGATGTGTACCCGTTTTTCCGGTGCCAAATACATGCCGTCTCCTGCTTCAATTCCAAAGGTGGTGTAAAAGTCGTCGATGTTTTTGACCTGGACGTTGGCCCGTAATTTGGCTGGTGCGTGAACATCAACAGAGAGCAGCAGCTGTTGATATTGTTCACGAGCTTTGGTGCGCCAGATTTTGGCCCAATTGGTGAAGAAGTCTTCCAGTGAAACATCCGCCTCTTTTTTTGCTGCTTCCAAGGCACAGCTCAGTCCACCGGCATCGGCGATATTTTCTGAAACTGTCAAGGTGCCGTTCACTTTACCACCGGCGAATTCGATGCCGTCAAATTCAGCAATCATCGCTTTTGACAGCTCATCAAACCGTTCCAGGTCGTGGGCAGTCCACCAATTGTTCATATTGCCGAACTCGTCAAATTTGGCGCCGTTATTGTCAAAGGCATGAGAAATCTCATGAGCGATGACTGCACCAATTCCGCCGTAGTTGGCACTAGCAGATTGCTCCAAGCTGTAAAAAGGTGCTTGCAAAATAGCAGCGGGAAAGACGATGACATTCAAGAAGGGATGGTAGTAAGCATTGACGGTAGCAGCGCTCATTTCCCATTCGTTGCGATCTTTTTCCTGTCCGTATTTGCTGAAGTTGTCTTCGCGGACGATTCGAGCAAAGGCCACTGCATTTTCTACCAGTGTGCCACCGGCTTCTTTGGTTTTTGTGCGGAATCTATCGTAATAAGCGGGGATTGTTTCTGGATAACCGACATGAATTCCTAGTGTATTCAGTTTGACAATTGCTTTTTGTCGCGTCTCGTAGGACAGCCATGTATTGTTTTCCAGGCGCTCTTGATAGATACCCAGCATCGTTTTTACCATGTGTTCGACATCGGCTTTGGCCTTTTCACCGAAATATTTGTGGCCATAGTAGACACCTACAACTTGACTGAAACGTCCATTTGCCAAATAGAAGGCCGCTTTTTTCTGAGGCTTGGCTTCCGTCACGCCGGAAATGTGTCGACTGTAAGTCCCCCCCAGCTGGCGCAACTCTTCGCTGAGATAACCGGTAAAGGACAAGGCGACTTGGATCAGCATCCAGTTTTTCATCAGCTGAAAGTTTTCCGGATTGGCAATTTGATCCAGTGATTTAAAGTATTCCGGTTCAGTGACGATAATTTTTTGCGGCTGGGTCCCAACCAATTCTTCTGTCATTTTCCCAAGTGTGAAGTGACTGGAGTAGGCAGTGAATTCACCAAAGCTGCGGGGATTGTAGTTTTTGCTGTAATCCGCATTTTCTTCGGAACTGCGAACGTGAGGTACGATTAAGGCATCAAAAGCCAGTGCATCGGCAACGATTTGAGCCGCCTCGTCAGTAGAATAGTCCATTTTGACTAAAACCTGCTGTGTCATATCAGCAAAGACTTCCAACAGCTGAGGACCTTGGGGATGATCTGCTTTATAATAGGTTTTGTCCGGCAGAATAGTTCCTGCGGGGCCGGCGAAAAACGTGTTGAACTTGCTGTTTTTCATGTCCTGATCCACATCCACACTAAAAGGAAGCGGTAGCCCTTCTAGAACCCAGCCGGCCAATTGACCATTCAAATCGTCGATGGTGTTAAGCGCGGCAACTTTTGCTAACAAAGGTTTGACAGGCGCAACGCCCAACTTGTCTCTCATTTCATAATCATTTGCCAATCGGTAATAAGCGATAGCATCTTCCATACGACCAGCCGGGATTGCTTCGGGATGTTGGGCGAAATGATCGAATTCTGCCATCAATAATTTGTCGATATCGTCGACTAAATCTTGGAAACCACCTGTCGCTGGCTTGTCTGCCGGAATCTCAGCCATTTTGAGCCAGTCTCCATTTACATAGTCATAAAAATCCTGCTTCAACAATTCTGTCATCTGCTGTGCCTCTTTCTGTCACCGAAAAACAAGGTAGAGCAGAGTGCATAGATAGTTGCTACATCTGCCTGTGTCTTTGGGCGACGGTTATTGTCTTCTTCATTATCTAACAGCCGCTGGGATTCTACAAAGATTTTGCTACGCTGCAATGGTGCCAGTGATTATTGTTGAGAGTAGAGCTGCCTTTTTTTAATTGTCGGTGAAAATAGCGCTGAGATCTGCGGACTCATCTGAGAATATTTGTTGAGCGTCACTGATAAATGCAGCCCTCCTATAGAATAAAAAGCTCTCCCGAACAGCTGCAACAGCCATTGCGAGAAAGCTTTTGATTTAAGAAAACAGTGTCGCCAGCTGTTCGTCAGTTAAATCTTCTACATAATACTGTGCTTGAGCGTTAAAGAGCTCTTGATACAGACCAGGCTGCTGTATAAGGGTTTCATGATTGGCATCTTGTTGGACCCGTCCGCCGTCAAAGACTACAATTCGGTCACTGAAACGAGCAGAAGACATCCGGTGCGAGATGTAGATAGAGGTCTTGTCTTGTACCAAATCGTCAAAGCGGCGATAGATTTCATACTCGGAAAAAGGATCCAGTGCACTGGTGGGCTCGTCTAAAATCACAAAAGGAGCATCCTTGTACCAAGCACGAGCGATAGCAATCTTCTGGGCTTCGCCACCGGAAATTTCCACTCCTTGGTCATTCAAGTCTTTGTAGAGGATGCTGTCAATTCCCGCAGGCATCGTTGCCACCCGCTCTTTGACACCGGCAATATACAAGGCATCTGTTACTCGTTTGGTATCAAAATGACGATTGGCCGCTACATTTTCTGCCACGCTGAAAGCGAAGAGTTTGAAATCTTGAAAAACGACAGCTAAGATATCTTGATATTCCTTCAAATCGTATTTGTCGATTTCGATGCCGTTTAACGTAATCCGTCCTTGGGTCACCGGATACAGGCGACACAACAGTTTGATAAAGGTGGTCTTACCGGAGCCGTTTCTGCCTACGATTGCCGTGCGCTGCCCGATAGTCAGCTTCAAATTCAAGTCCTTGAGCACGTATTCTTCTGAACCGGGGTATTTGAAGCTGACGTGATGAAACTCAATTTCGTATTCATTGTCATTGCGTTTTTCCACCGGTAGCGAACCATTTTCCTGTGGATCCAATGCGAGAAAGTCAAAGTAGAAATCCAAAAATCCTAATAGCATGTTGCCCTTTGGCAGTGCCATAAAGGCTGTGTTCAACGTGGCTACCAACTGAGTGAAATACCCGGTGTATAGGAAAATCGAACCGATGGCGATGGCTCCTACATAACCTTTCATAGCCACCAATAGAAAAATGGGAATCAGCAATAAACTAATCAATGCACTGCCGCCGTCTGTTAGATTGGAGCGTTTGTGGTCTTCTTTCAAACTGCGTTTCAAGAAAAGATCATTTTGCTTGACCATCTCATGAAACATCAGCTGGTTCCCGTTATACATACGCAATGCCGGTCCATTTTGATAATCGAAGATAACGTTGAAGATATAATTAGACTGGCGATTAACAAATGTAAAAAAGTCAAACATCCCCTTTTCCAACTCATTTTTCTTCTTGGCCAAAATCAAATTGCAAAAGATCGGAGTAACCACACAGAAGAAGATTACCAGTACAAATCCCCAATCGTTGACGAAAAACTCCCAAGGTTGAGGTAACGCTTGATGCCCTTTTGCCGAAAGCAGTGCAGTGACTGCGCCGACGCCGACAATCAACGCGATAACCGCATTTAATAGATCTTCTAGTACGCTGCGGATAAATTGATTAAAGCCGCCGCTGTAGTTGGTGCCTTCTTTGGCTTTTTGATAAGCTGCCCGCATTTGCGGATCTTGTAATTGAAAATAACTGATGGTAAGCAGCTTTAGGGTAGTGGCTTTTTCCAAATTAAGATTGAACTCGTCATAGGCGTCGTCCCGCTTTTTTTCAAAGAACTTCTGAGCAATTTGGCAGATCAAGGTGATACCGCCTAAAAGCAGTATTTTGAAAGTCAGCTGCAAAAAGGTATTGCCTGCTAAAAGACCATTCAAAGCAACCGTGGTCATCAAAAGAATTAAATAAGGAAGAGCCACATTCATCAGCGAGAAGAAAAAAGCATAGAGTAATAGTCCCGGGCGCTGTGTATGGATAAGTTGGAATACGTTTTTGTATTTAGACAGCAAATCGTTCATTGTTAGCATCCTCCTTGTAGTATTGGCTTTGAATCGCATACATAGCAGCATAAGGCCCCTGCTGTTGCATCAGTTCATTGTGAGTGCCAGTCTCGACTATGCGGCCCTTTTCTAAAAAGATGATCCGGTCGCAAAAACGAGTGGAGGCCAGCCGATGGGAGATAAAGAGGGCCGTCTTCTGGTGAACCAGTGTTGCAAAGCCCTGATACATTTCGTTTTCTGCTAAGGCATCTAAAGCTGCGGTGGGTTCATCTAAAATTAAGAATTCTGCTTGTTTATATAATGCTCGAGCTAACATCAATTTCTGAGTTTCTCCTCCCGACAGTTCAACACCGTCAAGATGTACCTCACGAGTCAGCTGAGTTGCCAATCCTTGAGGTAAGGCACGGATCTTGTCTGCCAGTCCAGCTTTTTTTAGTGCTTGCCAAACCCGGGCCTCATCAAGGTCGTGGGCAACAGCAATATTTTCACCAACTGTCATAGCGTAAACCAACGCTTCTTGAAAGACAGGTGCAATCAGCGCGTAATAGGTCTTTTTGTCAATGTTTTGGATGTCGACGCCATTCAACAAAATCCGCCCCTTGGTAGGCTGTAAGATGCCAGAAATGAGCTTCACTAGTGTTGTTTTACCAGCACCATTACTACCCACCAGCGCTAATTTTTCGCCGGCTGCAATGGTTAGATTCAAATCGGTGAGGCTGTCATTTGCGGCATCGGGATAGCGGTAGCTGACATGCTCAAAAGAAAAAGTCACT
Organism: Enterococcus infantis; assembly: GCF_049166715.1. Classification (NCBI taxonomy): domain Bacteria; kingdom Bacillati; phylum Bacillota; class Bacilli; order Lactobacillales; family Enterococcaceae; genus Enterococcus; species Enterococcus infantis. Next base: position 197,977 of record NZ_JBMHFB010000005.1, read on the forward strand.
CCTTGTGTTAAATCCGGCAATGGCCGGGTATCTTCTTGGCTGCGAGCACTTTTAGAAAAATCCATCCAGTAGCGCAGGTCATTGAGTTCACTGGAAGCATTTTGCAGATCATAGATTTCCTGATTGAGGTTTTGTATCAAGGTAGCAAACTGATTTACAATCCCTAGATAAAGCGTGAACTGAGGAAGTGAAAACAAACGGTTGGTGATACCCCAAATTAGATAAAGAATGCTGAAAATGTTCTGGATAAAGAAAGTCACGGTCTGGGTGCTGCCGGTAATAAGGTCAAATCGTGTACCTTGAGTGTTCAATTTTGTTTCCTGTGTTTTATAAGTATCGATGATTTGTTCAAACCAGGTGGACATGTGGTACAGACGCAAATCTTTGCCATTTTCTACTTGGTAGGCATTACGAGAGACATATTCTTTTTGCTGGCCAACGTCGCCGTATTTTTGTCGCAACTGCTCCCGTTTGGTTTTGACATGATTTAATACGAAATAATTGAGTGCCCCCATGAAGAGTACCAACAAAAAGACCAGCGGGGAGAAAAAAGAAATCGTTACACCGAATAAAAGTAAACTCAGCAATGTGCGGATGATCTCCATCGTGTGGAGATAAAAAGCTTCTCCGGCTTTGTTGTTATTATTTAACGCGCTGATCATCGCAGTCTGATAACGTTCCCGTACTTTTTTTTGAATAACATAATCGTAGGGCATGAATAGGATATCTTCTGCCAATGGTTCTTGGAAACGAAGCCGGACTGCGATTCTGCGAGTAAAGTTGCGGTTCATGACTCCCGTACTGATGTAATTACACAAGCTAGTGCCAGCTACCATTCCGGTAATCAGCAGTAGCAGTTGTCCCAAAGGCTTGCCAATAACCAGATAATCAATAATTACAGCCGGCATCAAAACACTTAACAGGTTACCAACCGTTTGGAAAAGAACCCCAATGAGCATCACGCTGAAGAGTTTCGGTTCCCACAATTTTACATAACTGAAATACCAAAGAAAATTCTGTCGGAAACTATATGTTTTTTTCGTCATTCCAACAGGGCTTTGTTCCGTTTTCGCCGTTGTTTCCATTTTACTTCCCTCATTTCTCTTAGTCTGAGTTTATCATAGCGAAAAGCTGGCAAGTGATAGGATTTCGTTCCTGAAAGGTCTTTTTTTCTGCGTGAAGGGCATTTAGCGAAAGTCGTGGAGTAGGGTTGATTATTGTTGCGAAAGGGGATCTTGAACAAAATCAAAACAAACTAGACGTTGAGGAAAAAATCTTGATTAGTAGATACCAAGTACTCTTGTACGCAACTTATATGAAATGAAAAAGCGGTAGCGAATAATTAATTATCGGCTGCCGCTTTACATTCTTGTTCAGTTTTTTTGAGCCAGCTAAATTAAGCTAGAAATTCCTCGATTTTTATCCGAAGCGTTTCAGGAGGCCAGAGCGCTATATTGTAAAGGGAGTCCTGCTTGACTGATTCCTCGATCAAACGCTGTCCTAGATAATAACCGGCATCTGAAATGCCGAGCACTTCATACCAATCACCGTAAAAATTCTGGACACTGAATTTTGAATCTGTTAAAGCTATCCGGTAGAGCTGTTTGAGTTGAGAAAAGTTATCGCGGCAACAGTCTAGCCAATCAGTACCTCGAGTTTCGACTTGTTCAGAGAGGATCATTGATTGCCCATACTGAGCAAATCCTTCGGTGTATAAACGCCATAAGCCTGATTCATAAGGATTCTTAGGCTCGTCAGCGGTCAATTGGTGCGAACTACGTAAATAAAAATGGATGCAATGGGTAATTTCATGTGCGACAAGGGTTTCGATATCGGTTTTAGAATGCCAATTCAATTGCGCAATCTTATCGACTCCGAAAAGAATAGCTGGCGAATCGTTATAATTATCTGCCCAACCTGCACTGTTTAGTAAGCCGCTGTAAATTACGTATTCAAGTGGTAAGGAGAGTTTAAAGAGACTCTCTGCACGCTGGTGGAGGATGGATAAAGAGTTGAGCAGATTGGTGTGAGCAATCTGCATTTTAGAAAAGTTTTGTTTAAAAACAGGAAATACCTCTCTTTGCCCATACTCCTGCCAATCCATGTCATTATCAGTATAGTCAGTGGTCAATTTTATAAAGAGTTCAGGATAGTTAGTCATATATAGGTCTTGCCATAATTGCAGAAGCTTATCAGGAGATTCTCCAATATGTTTTTCAATTTTCAAACAAAGTGGATTAAACGCATCAATCATAAGTAGGCCTCCTTTTTAATAGGGGAATAAGTCAGAAGATTTTGTGACTTCATCTTTAAAAAGAAAACATCATAGTCAGTTATTTTCCGTAATCGTCGTCAGAGGCAGAAGAATTTCTGTGACGAAGAATCCGTCTTCGTATTGGCGGTTCAAAAGGCCGTCATACTTGTCTACAAGGGCATTGATGCGGCGAATTCCCAGCCCACGTTTGTCATTTTTGGTACTGGCGTAGTCGGGTCTGATTTCTTGATTTTCAGGGCGGGCATTGGTAACTACGATGTACAGCTGTTGCTTCAAAATAGAAATGTATACCCGCAGCAGCCGTTGTCGAGGATCAGAAATCTCTAGATTGGCTTCGATGGCATTGTCTAAAATATTACCTAAGATGACTACCATATCCACGTCGTTGATCAGAGGCTGGGTGCCGACAAAAACTTTGGCATTGATGGGAATATCCTGTTGTTGGGCGATAGTCAGCTTTGAATTCACCACTGCGTCCATCATCGTATTGCCGGATTTGACAATCTGTTCAATTACTTCTAGGTGTTTTTCTAAATCTTCCAAATAAGCCAGTGTTTCTGTTTTGCGATCTTCGGCGACCGTTGTTTTTAAACTCTGCAAGTGGTTGTGATAATCGTGGCGCCAACCGCGGACATTTTCGTAAAGTTGGTCGATCTCTTGCACGTAATTGGCCATGATTTGATCTAATGAACGGGCAAAAACCAGATCCGTTTCAGCAAAAAGATAACGGACTAGCTCCAAACACAAACAACAGCACAAAAAGGCAGCAATTAACGGAAGCCAACTCATAGACGGCGTACTCTGGGCATAGAGTACTGTCAGACAAGCCAGTAGCAGGCCACAAAGGAATCGCCCCCGCAGATGTAACTGACGTCCCGCGGTTAAAATAAAATAGCCGATAAAAAAGAGATACAACGCCCAAGGAGAATCAAATAATTTAGAAAATAGTGGTGAAGAGGCGCTGGTCAGCCACGAAAGGCAGCCGATAATCAGCTGTAAGAGGCAATAAACTACCGGTAGCCGCATGTCTTTGAATCGTTGGAAAAAATACACTAGCAAAACTCCCCAGACGAGCCAAGGCATAAAGGCTGCTGAAGGAATCGGGAACAGCCAAGAGAAGGCGAGCTGCAAAAGGGCTAGTCCAACTAGCCACAAGCCGCGCCGTCCCCGCAGTAGTATATCGTAAAGGGCTAGTGCCAGTATTAATAACAACCAGTCAGTCATTGGCTAGACCTCGATAATGCTTCAAAAGCATTTCTTTCAGCAATTTTTTGCGTGTCCGGCTAACAGGAAGTTTAACTCCGTTGGAAAGAGTGACGTCACTGCCGTTGAAGGCTGCCACCTGACTGAGGTTAATGATTGTTCCCCGGTTGATCTTTAAAAAATCAGCAGTCAGTTCTTCTTCAAATTGGTTAAGATTGGCAGTCAGAATATAGCGCTTTTCCTGTGTCTGTAAAAAAAGGGTGTGCCCGGCGACCTGCAAAAAGAGAATGTCAAACTGAGGAATCTTCAAGGTTTCCCGTTCAACATTGATCAAAAGCACCGGTGGCGACTGTTGGGCTTCGATTTTGTCCAGGACTTGCAGGATTTTTTCCAATGTCACCGGCTTCATGATATAAGCCACTGCGCCCACATCGTAACCGTCAAAAACATAATCGTCATAATTGCTGACAAAAGCTAAGGGGAGGGGATTGCCCTGTGCCCGCAGTTTTTTTGCAACCGCCATGCCGTCTAACGCCCCTGCCAGTTGGATATCCAGAAATGCCAGTTGAAAATTCGCATCCGGCACTGCAAAGAGGAAACTTTCGCCGCTGTCAAAGGTTTCTAAGACAAGGGATTGCTGGCGTAGATGGGCAGCCTCTGTCAAAAGTGTGGTGAGGTGATTCAAGTGCTGTGTTTGATCTTCCAAAATCGCAATTTTCATAAGAAGACTCCTGCTTAAGATAGTTGAGTTGAGTATATCACAAATTTTTACAGTTCAGATTGCTGTTTTTGAGAATCATTTCAGTATAAATACGGTTTGTTGATTGGCTCATTTATTTGAGATGACGCCTTTTTTCAAGGGACTTTTCAGTGATGAGTTCCTGTCGAACCGTCACAGCGAGTGTACCTTGTAAACTTCCAATCATGATTATTTTTGGTTTCGCCAAATTTTCGTTATAATGACAAAGTAGCTTTGAGAGACGTTCACATGACCTGACAGGAGGAATGCCTTATGACGGCAAGTTACCCGCAAGACCGCTGGATTGGGATTGACGAAACAGCTTTTGCGCCCTATAAAAATTGGATTACCCATAGTGGTTATCTCTGTGGTACCAATGCGGCTTCTGTATTATTAGCTTATTATCAAGATCATATCGACCCGGAGATTGTACCAAAGACATTGCGCAGCCCGGACAGCCGTGACGGTGAAACGTTGGCAGCTTTTCTGCGGATTTTGATTCAGCCTCATGAATTGCCGACACTGGCTTTTCAAGTAGCCCATGGATTGTCAAAGTTCTTTACTTATTTTCATCTGTCGTATCGCGCCCGGGCTACGATGGCTGGCGGCTGGTATCGGGGAGTGAAACGAATCCAGCAGGGAAAACCGGTAATCTTGGGGCTGATGAAAGCAAAAGGCTCTACATACGGCAATCATTGGGTCACAGCCTATGGATTTATGGAGACTGCTGACGGCAAACGCTATTTTAAGGTTCACGACAACTGGGGCAACTATCGAAAAGTGATTCCTGCTGAGTGGGTCAATGGGACCGTTTCCTTGTCCTAAAGCCGAAAGTCCCGGCAGAAATCTCACCGAATTTATGTTAGAATAAAGAAAATCCACGAAAACTTGGGAGGACGATTGACAAGATGGGCGTTAATTACGAAGAAAAGCCGCTGAAAATCTTCAGCTTGAACGGAAACCTGCCGCTGGCTGAAAAGATTGCTGCTACGTTCGGAACAAAACTGGGGGCTTGCTCGATTAAGCATTTCAGTGACGGAGAAATCTCCATCAGTATCGAGGAAACAGTCCGGGGGGTACACGTATATCTAGTACAGGCCACCAATCAACCGGTCAATGATTATTACATGGAACTTCTCATCATGATCGATGCCATGAAACGGGCGAGCGCCAAGACGATCAATGTGGTCTTACCCTATTATGCCTATGCCCGCCAAGACCGGACAGCTAAGCCTCATGAGCCAATCACAGCTAAGTTGATTGCGAATATGCTGCAAGAAGCTGGTGCGACACGCGTTTTAACCCTTGATTTACACGCAGTCCAAGTCCAAGGATTCTTTGATATTCCAGTAGACAATCTGTTTACGATGCCACTGTTTGCAAAGTATTATCGGGATCTGAACATGACTGGCGACGATTATGTAGTTGTTTCACCGAAAAACTCCGGTGTCCAGCGCGCCCGTAGCCTTGGTGAATATCTGAATACAACTTTGGCAATTGTCGATCAAGAAGAGAGCGATCCTAACGGCGGCTATGTCATCGGGGATGTCGCGGGCAAGACCTGCATCATGGTAGATGATATTTTGAATACCGGCAATACGATGGTTAAAGCGGCGCAATTCTTAAAAGACGCCGGCGCTAAAGAGGTTTACGCTTGTGCCTCCCATGCCTTATTGTCACCACCGGCCAAAGAGCTGATTGAAAACTCCCAGATTACCTCTTTATGTGTGACAGATTCTTGTTTTACTACGGATGATCGCCATCCGGAAAATATGATTTACATCAGCTGCGGCGAATTGATGGGACAAGCAGTGAAAGTAATTCATGAGAACAAACCTATGAGCCCATTATTTAAACTAGAAGAAAAAGATTTTCAATAAAATTAGAAAAGCTGTGGTCCTCCTTTGATGAGAACCACAGCTTTTTTGTGCTGACCTAAGCGGGATTGCTTTTGATAAGGGGCGGCTGGATTTTTTGCCAGAATTGGCGGCGGTTTGTTTTATGGGGACAATCGGGGCTGCCCCACATCCTTTGCCAATGGCTTTTCCACTGTGCTAGAATGACAGGGAGTAAAACTACGCAAAACTTGACGAAAAGCTGTTCGTTTCAGAGGCGACTGGCCTGAATAGACGGCTTAAAAGATAAAAGGGGACTAAAAAATGAAAGGCTATTTTGACCATGCAGCTACGACGCCGCTACGCCCGGAAGTGATTGCTGAAATGCAGCGAATCTTGACAGAGGTCTACGGGAACCCTTCCAGCATTCATGGCTATGGACGACAAGCAGCAATGGAATTGGAGTTGGCAAGAGATACGATTGCCAGTTCTCTAGGAGTCAAAGCCCATGAGATTGTCTTTACCTCCGGAGGAACGGAAAGCGACAATACCGCAATTATTGGAGTCGCAGAATCCCGCCAAGAACAAGGCCGTCACTTGATTACCACCGCGATTGAGCATCCGGCGGTTTTGGAGACCATGCACTATCTGGAAACACAAGGGTTTGAAGTTACCTATCTGCCAGTTGATGAAAAAGGACAGCTGCATGTGACGGATTTAGAGGCAGCGTTGCGCCCGGATACAACGTTGGTCTCAATTATGTACGCCAATAATGAAACCGGAAATCTGCTGCCAATCGCTGAAATTGCTGAAATCTTACAGGATCATCCGGCAATTTTTCATACTGATGCTGTCCAAGCATATGGTAAAGTGATGATTCGCCCGAAAGAGCTGGGAATTGATCTGCTGAGTACGTCTGCCCACAAGTTCAACGGTCCCAAGGGAGTCGGTTTTTTATACAAAAGTGATCAAACTCCTCTGCCAGCTTACCTTCATGGGGGAGAACAGGAAGAAAAACGCCGCGCCGGCACAGAAAATTTGGCTTCCATCTGCGGTATGGCTAAGGCAATCAGTCTGTTAACACCAGAGCAACAGGAAAGGGAACGGGAAAAATATCGGAGCTTTGGTAAAATTGTCACCGATCACTTAGCTGAAGCTGGTGTGAAGTGGCAGTTAAATGGTGATCCCCAGCAAAAATTGCCGCAAGTTTTGAACCTACGTTTTCCTGGTGTCACCAATGACTTGCTTTTACTGAAACTGGATTTAAAGGGGCTGGCGATTTCCACAGGATCTGCTTGTACCGCCGGCAATATTGAGCCTTCTCACGTATTGGAAGCAATGTATGGTCACAAGAGCTCAGCTACCAAAGAATCCATTCGAATCAGCTTCGGCTACGGCAATACCCGAGAAGATGTGACCCTGTTTGCAAAAGAGCTGACAGAATTGGTCAAAAGCGCGCAATAATCTCCTTGAGGGACTGGCAAAAGCCGCAGCCAACTTATATAATTGAAGATAAGAAAGCGCTCTGGGGGGGTGCGGCAAGCAAGAAGGCCGGCTTTTTCCACAGCAATAATCGACGAGGTGAAAGAAATGGCATTTGAAGAAAAAGCAACAGTTCTCGGCAGCCCGATAGCTTACAAGCTGGCGCCGGAAGCGAAGCGTTATACATTGCGAGATAACGGGTTTACTGAGACCAATGGCGGCAATTTCCAATTGATCCGGCCCTTAGAGGCGACCCCTCAAAGCAAAGAAGGATTCAAGTTGAAAATCACCGTAGACAAGGATATCAAGACAGTGAAAATGTCGGTGACTACTGCAAATGGCTTGAAAGCAGTAAATATTTTCAAAGATGACAGTCATAAAATGTTGCAGGAAAAATTTTACTTCCTGATGGACGGCTTTATCAGTCGCGGTCTGTTCGTCAAAGTGGATTAATCAGAGAGTAGACGCTTCGGGAACCTGTTTCCCGGGGCGTTTTTGTTTGTTTCTAAGACAGACCTCCACTATACTTAAAGTGAAGTTGTCGGCAATCGTAGGTGTGGCTGACTGGTGGCTCTTTCTAACTGTATTGCAGGAGCCGCTTACTGAGTTGCGAGGCTAAGAAGAGGAGGTCTTCTGATGAAATTTTTCACTTCGGATACCCATTTTTTTCATGAGGACCTGCTGGGAAACAATGATTTTGCACCGCGGCCCTTTAAAAATGTAGCGGAAATGAACCAAATCATGGTTACCAATTGGAATCGTGTAGTCAAAGAACGGGACGTGGTTTATCACTTAGGGGACATTGCGATGCATCCGGATTACGACAAAGGTTATCCAGAAATTTTGGCATTATTATCTAGTTTGCAAGGACAGATTCATTTTATCAAAGGCAATCATGACAATCGGGCCTTTTTCAAGTATTTGGCAGCCAATGATCCTGGAGGGGCGATACCAGGAGAGCCAAAATTCTTTTTTCACGATGTGGGAGTTCTCTTGAAATTTGATCGTCACCAATACTATCTGACCCACTATCCGATGTTATTGGGAATCACGAAAAATATCCGCAACCTTCACGGACATATCCACCACGCCAGCGTACCGATTAAAGAAGATATCAATGTCGGTGTTGATGCCCCGGAGCTGGAATATTTGCCTAAGCCGCAGCCCTTTGGTGCCCCCATCTCGGAAAATCAGATTGGACTTATCGCTGAGGCAAAAGCTGCTGAATTAGCAAAGCTGCGGATGTAAATGAAATAACTAAAAAAAACGCGCCATCCTGTGGAAAAAGCTAGCCGCAGGATGCGCGTTTTTTTGTGAAAGCGATCGTTAAAACATCGTTGTCGGTGCCCCCAACGCATAACGAATCAAATTCCAGATTACCCAAATGAGGAAGATAGCAAAAGGAAGATTGAACAGCCAGAAGCCGACATTGAACGCTAGTTTCCCATTACTGGTGATACGATCGAATAAGTTGCGGCGATACACCCGGTTGCTTTCTGGAATGCGAGCCATAGCAGGGATCCGCTGCCAGATTTCTTTCAATGTTTCGTAGTCTTTTTGGGTCAAGGTCTCATCAAATACATGGTTGTCAGCTTGAAAGTCCAGCAGATACCAGACGTGGCGTTGCCGTTTCATGTGTTCATCAAAATAGCGCCGCGTGTGCTTTTTAGTGAAGATAGAATGGATCGAGTCGTAAGCATAGCTGTAATAGCGATTTTCCTCGAAAAGTTCCACAATCACCAGAAAGATGATCCGGGTTTCAGTAAAAATCATGACCCGGTTGCCGCGAGTATCTTTGAACTGGTCTACGTACCAGCGTGCTTTTTCAGTAGTAACGTAGGTCTGTGCATTGTAACCAGTATTCATAGACCCAGTGTTATCAGCGACAGTTAAAGGTAAATAGCCTTGGATCGTTTCTCCCGGGGTCAACTGAGGCGTCATCAGACTTTCGATTTCTTTCATTAAGATATAGTATTTACTACGTTGGTAAAGGGCTTCTGTGTCAATACCGCTAATATCATCTATCGCTGCCAAGCGTTTGTTTTCATTTAACAGAACATCTTTAAATCCCATGCTGCTCACTCCCTTCAGTCAAAATCTGCTTCAATCGGCGACGGCCACGGGACAGGCGGTTGTAAATCACAGCCGGTTCCAACTGAAGCAGCTCTGCAATCTGCCGTGGCGTTTCCTGATAAAAATAATAGAATAGAAAAATTTGCTGGTCCTCTTCTGAAAGAGTATCCACCAAGAGCATAAACTCTTCTTCAGCCAATGGATTGGCATCCTCTGTTGTCAAAGAATTTTCCGACGTTTCATCAATTTGAGTCTGTTGATAGACCTTGGCTAAGCGTCGTTTTTGATCGATGGCTTTACTTCTGGCAATCATCAAGAGCCAAGTGGCAAAAGAGGCTTTGAGAGGATCAAAATCACCGATCTTTTCCCAGATGGCATAGAAAATCTCATTTTCCGTGGCCTCCCACTCTGAACGTTCATGGCTTTCTTTCAAAATACTGCGGACGGTGCGAAGGATGGGATCGCCATATAGGCTGATGAGCTGTGCTAAACCATCAAAGTTTCGTGCTTGTAGCTTGGCGATAAGTTCCTCTTCCATGTGACCGCCTCCTTTTTTGACATTTTTTGATATGTGGCAACCTGTGTTTAGACTTTTTTGTGGATTTAGATGCAAAACTATATTTTCCGTACGGTATTTCCTGAATTCGCTTATTATACGCAGAGCATGAGTGAAATCTATCCGGTAACAAAAAATATTTTCAGCTTTTCTAAATAATAGAAGGGCTAATAGAGGAGTGGTAGAAGAGCGTTTTACTAGAAGGGTTCTCAATGGGCCCTTCGTTCTTCAGAAGGAGCGCGTTGAGTGATTTTTTTATAGTTGCGATTAAAAGTACGGACTGCCTCGTAGCCGCATAGATGAGCGATTTCCTGGATGGATAACTCCGTATTTTGGAGTAGTTCACGAGCTTTGATAATTCGCAAATGGTTTACGTATTCGTTGAAGCCCATACCAGTCCCACGAATAAAGAGTTTCGATAGATATTTATAATCGTAATTGAGTTGGCTGGCCAGTTGATCTAAAGTGACAGTTTTTTGATAGTGGCTCATGATCCAGCGCAGCATCTGTAATAGCAGTTCACTGCTTTTAGAGTTTCGAAGTTCGCGAAACTCAGTATCATTTAGCAAGCGAGCGCAGCAATCATAGACACAGGCTTTTATTTGAAAGACTGTCATATGTTCTTGGATAGAAAGGGCAGCTGCCGCTTGAGGGAGTCGATTGGTGATAGGAAGTTTTTCTTGATACAGCTGATGAAAATCTGGAATCAGTTCTGGTGCGATAATCAGCACTTCCAAATGGGTTTCCGGCTGTGCATGAAAGCTGTGAATCTGATTGCCAAAAATAAACGCACCGTCACCAGCGAGCAATTCTTCCTCGACACCGTCTACTGTGAGTAGGAGCGTTCCTTGTTGAACCAGCAAGAGCTCATAGGCGCGATGATAGTGAGAAGGAAAACTTTCCCCCATTAAATGAAGCTGATGAAACAAGATGCCGGGTTCCATACCGTAGTTTTGAAAAAAGTGCATCAGTGGTACCTCCTTAGACGAAATATGTCCAATCAATGACGAATTCTACCCTTTTTATTATAGCGTTTTCTTCCTACAATATACCTGTAAATCTAATCAAAACCTGAAGGAGCAAAGAGATGACAGAATATCACGTAGCGAAAAATGGCGACGTAAATTTTCCCGGTACCTTAGAAAAACCCTTCTTAACTATCCAACAAGCCGCTGAAATCGCACAAGCTGGTGACATAGTAACCGTCCACACTGGCGAATATCGGGAGTGGGTACGTCCGCGACAAGCAGGCTTGAGCGAATTTAGACCAATCATTTATCAGGCGGCAGTTGGTGAGAAAGTTGTAATCAAGGGGTCTGAGCAGGTAACCGACTGGGATCTGGTAGCTGGTTCTGTTTACAAAAAAGTAATCCACAATGACTTCTTTGGAAGCTTCAATCCTTTCAAGGAAACGGTTTGGGGAGATTGGATGACAGAAACAACACGAACTGCCCACTTGGGAGAAGTTTATCTGAATGGTCAAGCTATGTACGAGGCGGCGAATTTAGCAGGAGTAATGACACCGGTTTTACGAGAAAGAGTGGAAGAGTTTTTTGTCTTTGTCGAAGTGGCAGAACGCTATCCGGAACGACTGCGCTATACTTGGTTTGCAGAGGTAAATGAAGAAACGACGACAATCTATGCCAATTTTCAAGAGCTCAATCCCGAACAAGCACTGGTGGAAATCAACGTCAGACCAGCTTGCTTTTATCCTGAAATTAGCGGATTGAATTACATTACCGTACGAGGATTTGAAATTTGTCATAGCGCTAGTAAATGGGCACCGCCTACAGGAGATCAACCGGGAATGATCGGACCGCGATGGAGTCGAGGATGGATTATTGAAGATAATTTGCTCCATGACGCTAAATGTTCAGCCATCAGTCTGGGCAAGATTTCGGAATCTGGCGATAACTATTACAGTTATCGCAAAGACAAGCCAGGATACACCTATCAACTTGAGTCAGTTTTCACTGCAGAAGATCAAGGATGGAGCAAAGAACGGATTGGTAGCCATATTATTCGCCGCAACCATATTTACGATTGCGGACAAAACGGAATTGTTGGTCATTTAGGTTGTGTCTTTTCCAAAATCTATGACAACCATATCCACGACATTTCCATGAAACGAGAATTTCGGGGCTGGGAGATTGCCGGTATCAAACTACATGCTGCCATTGATGTAGAAGTCTCTAACAATCACATCCACGATTGTTCTTGTGGCACTTGGCTGGATTGGCAAACACAAGGGACGCGCATCAGTCGCAATCTCTACTACGACAATGGACTAGATTTTTTTGTGGAGGTCAGTCATGGGCCATATCTGGTGGACAATAATATTTTTGCTTCTCTCTATGCACTACGAAATTTTTCTCAAGGAGGGGCGTACGTCAATAATCTGATTGCCGGTAATATTGATTGGTCAGATGTGCGAGACCGCGCAACACCTTATCACTTGAAGCACAGTACGAAGGTTAAAGGTTATGCAGTTGTGTACGGCGGAGATGATCGCTGGTACAACAATATTTTTATTGGCGATGCGGCTACGGCAACTGTTGGAACTGGTCATTATAATGGACACCATACTTCTTTGGCTGATTTTATCTCAGAGGTCCAATCTTATGGGCCGGTGGATGTGGAGAAATTTCAAGAGGTCAAAGAACCTGTCTATATTCGTGACAATGTGTATCTTCAAGGAGCAGTCCCCTTCGAAAAAGAAATTGCCAATCTGATAGTAAACGCTTTTGAGCCGAAACTGACCATCAAACGAGAAGAAGGAAAAGTGACGTTGAAGATGGCATTGCCACCAGAGTTTTTACAGCAACAGGCAGCTTTGCGTGGCACTGAAAACCTGATGCGTACTAGATTGACAGATGCAGAATTTGAAAACTCTGACGGTAGTCCGCTGTCGGTGGAAAAAGACTTGCTTGGAAATTCCTTTAAGAATCTCTGTGGACCACTGCAACAATTAGTGGCAGGAGAAAATGAAGTAGTAATCTGGAATGACCACAATTTTAAAAAGCACCTGAGCATTTAGAAAAGTAAATGAAAGCGAGTTCGCGCTGGAAGGTACATGGTGGTAAAATGGAGAAAAATCATTTGTGGCAACGAAAGGGCACCTAGTGTGGTTGCCGAAATCTCACAGAAAGGAGCTAGCTATGTCGCTTTTTACCACAGCCAGTGACAAAGCACAAATTACCGCTTTTTACGCGATCAGCTTGAAGGAATTCAGTATGCCGGTGCATCAACATCCCGCTTGCGAAATCATGTTGATAACTAAAGGTCGGTGCCAGATTCAAGTAGATGGAGAATTTTTTGAACTGCAAGCCAACGAATTTGTTTTTTTGGATGAAAATGTTCCGCATCGATTATTGATTAAAGAGAGGGAGCCTTGCCATCTTTTGAATCTTGAGTTTTTAATGGGAGAGGGGACTAAAACTTTCAATATTGGCCGGGTAAAAGAAACTTCTGCTTCCTATCAAGAGTTGGTCCAAAACCTCAATAGCATCCCAGTAAAAGCTAAAGATAGCCGTAGTTTGACCAGTAGCTTACAAGCTTTGCTACAACTTTTGACCACGCAGCCGCCAGGACAGGGGTGGTCAGAAGAGATGAATTATAGTGTGGAACTGTTGTTTAACCGGGTACTGTTGGAATTGTGCCATTGTTTAAAAAATGACGGCAGCAGAAAAGGAAGTCAGTACCTGAACCAAGCCCTCACTTACATTCGCCAGCATCTTGCCGAAGAACTGCGAGTAACCGCAATCGCACAGCACATCGGCATCAATAAATCTTATCTTCATCTGCTCTTTTCACAGCAGTTGGGCCTGACGATTATCGAATACATTAATCGTGAACGAATTAAGTTGTCCTGCTACTTATTAACTAACAGTGATCTGCCTCTAGTAGAGATTGCTGTCCAGTGTGGCTTCAACAGTCGCCAGCATTTTGCAGGAACCTTTCGCAAATTTCTCAAACAAACGCCACGGGAATATCGCAAGCTTCATCAAGAAAGTAAACAGATCAAAAATTCCGGTGGTCAATACCGTTTGGAGCAAACCTGGCATCACATTCACATGGGGCCGACACTTGAATAGACACCAAAAAAGCGCAGGCAGCTGCGCTTTTTCATGTTTCTTAATACTTTTCCAATGAGATGACTAGGTAGCAAAAAAGGTATGAAATGGTTAACTGCTTTTTTAGTTTTAGCTTTTTTCTTAAATGAAATCATGATTTTTGCAATTTTTAGAGTGGCTCGTCATAATGAGGTATAGGCTGAGTGAAACCCTAGGGAGGAGCAAAGATTGTGAAAAAAGAAGCGGTCACTAAAAATAATACTGATGATAAAGCCTCCTTCCGGGAAGCTGAAAAGGCCTTTGTACGAGATCGATATTTTGAAAAGGGACATCTTTTCATCAAAATATATATCACGATAGCAGTAGTCATTGGGTGGCTGGCAGTAGGGATTCCAATTTATTGGACCTTATCTTCTACTGTGTTGCGCAATGTAGTGAAACCAGTCTGGAACTATCAAGAAGGGCGACAGATGGTTTCTCAACTAAATCTATTTTTTGCAGTAGCTTTTGCAGTGTTGCTCATTGGAGCAGTTGCGCTGACATTGTATAACAATTATAAAATCAAAAATCGTTGTTCAAAAGAAATTGCCTACGACAGTGATGAGTTGCGTAGGCGAATGCACGTCTACGATGACTTAATGACTGAGCGTTTTGGCAACTCGCAATTTCGCGAAAATACTCGTTATTACGTAGTGCCGGAGGAGAAAAACCTGAGCACCAAAGAATTGAAAGAAGCTTATGAGAAAGCAGGTGCCGAAAGATGAGTTATTTTGAATTTGGTAACCCTGTGTTGACCGTCATGATCAATATAATGATTTTTATTTTGATTAGTTATCCAATCATCGGTGCTTTCAGTTGGTTTGTGCAAGTCTTGTGTTACCGTTTTTTGTTCAAGGATAAGCAAAAAGGGTTCAAACGGATTGCACCGGAGCGAGAGCCGTTTATAACAATCATGGTTCCGGCGCACAATGAGGAAATCGTGATTGAGGCGACTCTGCGCTATTTGCTAGAAAAAATTGCCTATCATGAATATGAAGTGCTGGTGATGGATGATGGTTCTACTGATCGAACACCGGAAATTTTGGAAAGACTGATGGCAGAATATCCTCGCTTACGAGTGATTCGTATCGATGCCAATAAAGGCAAGGCCCATGCCTTCAACATCGGTGTTGGTTTTGCTAAAGGGGATTACATTCTCAGTAATGATGCGGATACGATTCCAGAGACCGATGCACTGTGGAAGTACATGAACTATTTTATGTATGATTCAGACACCAATATTGCGGCGGTTACTGCCAACATGGATGTCCAAAATCGTTCACGGATTATTGAAAAATCGCAAACGGTAGAGTTTTCCAGTATTGTAGGAGTAATCAAACGCGGCCAGTTAGGCACTTTGAATACCATGTATGCTTACAGTGGAGCCAACACGATGTATCGTAAGACAGCGCTATTAGACGCTGGCCTTTTTCGTCAAGATCGGGCGACAGAAGATATCAGTATCGCTTGGGATCAACAGTTAAGAGGTTGGACACCCGTCTTTGCACCAGATATTATGTTTTTCATGGCAGTGCCATCAACTCTGCGAATGTTATATCGGCAACGAAAACGCTGGGCTAAGGGAGGCACCGAAGTTTGGCTGACCAATATACCGAAAATTTTACTGCATCCTATCAAGCACTTAGAGCAATTTGTGATGTTTGTGGATCAGACCTTCAGTATTATTTGGAGTTTATTCTATTGGGTTAGTTTGGTACTCTATCTCATTCTCATGGCTCGTTTTTTACTAGATGGGAATTATGAAAGAATCTTTCATATGCTGGCCATGAGTTTTATCTTCGTCAATTATGAGATGTTCGCGGGACTGTTGCAGTTAGGTGCGGCACTGATTATTGATGAAGGTGGCCACAAGATGAAATACTTGTTGTTTGCCCCTTTTTATCTGTTGCTGTTCTGGATGATTAATGCACTGACGATTGCCACGACGTTTATTCCAGCGATTAAAACGATTCTAGGCTATGGTACCGGCACTTGGAAGTCTCCCGAACGAAAAGCAATGGAAGATCATTGAGATAGTGCTTTTCGATAGATAGCAATTACTCGGGTCAGAGAAAATTCTTTGGCCCGGTTTTTTTAAAAAAAAGAAGCTGGGGAACTTAGGTAGTGTATGACGGTGGTGGCTTAAAATAAGATTCAAACCTTTCAGGAGTTATGCCAATTTAGTATAAGAAAGCAAAAAGGTAAGGACAGCCGCTTCCCCAGACGGTTCTCCTTACCTTTTTGAATGTTAGTAAACCAGTTTGAGGTGCTTTGGATAATGACGCACCCGCTGTTCATTTTTCTTTTGCAAGTAGCCGTCAATGTGAAAAATCTGATAGTTCTCTTCATCTGTGCGGCACAGCTCTGGTAAATCATCAATGGCTGCGGGTCCTTGCAATAAAACCCCGTAATCCCGCTCGCAGGCATAATTGTATACAACAGCGGAAGGATGCAGTGTGATATTCATCTCGCGGGCAATATCTTGATCCACTTGAAACATATCCTTGACGAATACCGAGGGTCGGTCTTCTTTGAACATAGGCAGATCGCCACCGACTTCTGTTACCAATTCTTCTACTAAGGCTCGGCAGTAGGGAATGCCTTCACAGCCAACTGCTTTTTGCAACCGCATCATAAAATTACGGCCTACCTTTTTTCCTTGCAGCTGAATTGCCTTGACATCTAGTGCTGCTGAGTAAGTATCGTTGAACAATTTGTTGCGGGTTTCGATATCATTGGCGGGAATTCCCCGACGTTTCATGATATCTTGGATCGTCTGCATATTAACTAGCGGCATGACGCGAAATTGGAACTTTTTTTCGCTGGTTGTCATGAAGTCTAGTAAGTTCGTCTCCGACTCAAGACACACCGGCCCCAACGGATTGACGAATAAGTAAACCTCGATCACCCAAATCTCCCCCTGTTTTCTTGATTTCCCCAAATCGAATTTTAACTATATGTAACTTAACAGAAATGATAAGAAAAGGAAAACAAAGTACCCCTTCTTTACGTTTCTTTAATTGCTCGTGTGATTTTATTTTCTGCCGGACGATAGGTAAGTCCCAACTGGGTGAGCAAAGCGTGGAAAGCTTCAGTGCCAATTGTGGCATCAGTAACTTCCAATTCCAACTCATAATCATGCAGTTGGCCGTAGAAGTTTTCATCCAGCGCCAACAATCCCTCTTTGACAGGAAATTCTGCCCGCATCGTCGTCAAATCGGCAATCAACAGCAAGTCTTTGGGAGCAATGTGGTGGTTTTGCAGCTGATTGGCTACGGCGCCTTCTGTCAAGATTTGACCTTGTTCACGTAAAAAAGTCGCTTGTCGGAGGGTCAAAGAATCAGTGATTTCCCAAAGCCCAACATCTTTGGCGGGAACTTTCAGGGTCAGTTCTCCTCGGTCGGCAAACAAACGGATTCGCAAGCCCCATCCCAGTTTTTTTAGTTTCTGATCCACGGTATCAAAGTAGCAGTTGGTTTGGCTTTTGAAGTTTTCGTCATTCAGGTGATAGGCCTCTTTTACCTGTCCAAATTCAGCCTCCGTCAGCATAGTTTTGAACTCGATCTCCCGTGATTTGCTCATGATTCAACCTCTTTTCTCATATTTATACATTTTTGCACAAAAAGCCGGTCATTGCAATGAATAAGGGTGCTTCTCATTAGTTTTTTGAATCGGTTTAATAATTTTCAAACGGACGGCTCGTACGTCTCTTAAAAACCTTGCCTTGTTGTTCTTGAATGGATAGGTGAGTAAGTGTGACGCCAAAATTATGAGAAGAAATTATGGTCTTGCAGGCGAAGAAGAAAATGCCGTAAGTCAGACGAAGTTATGGTAAAATCAATGTTGGATGCATGGTTGTACTAAGACTTTTTTGATTGTAAAAAAGCGTAGACAGCCTGCACAGGACTGCCACCGAGAAATTTCCGGTGCTGGATGAATCGAGGGATAATATGGAACGAGATTGGGAACTTTTTTTGGCTCCCTATGAGCAGACGGTTTCTGAACTGAAAGTCAAACTGCGGGGAATTCGCAAACAGTACCGTGAACAAAACAAACATGTACCCATCGAGTTTGTCACAGGTCGAGTCAAGCCGATAGAAAGTATCATCACCAAAAGTCAAATTCGCCACATTCCGATGGAGCGATTGGACGAGGAGATGTCTGATATCGCTGGGCTGCGAATCATGTGCCAATTTGTGGAAGATATTCATCAGGTCGTGCAGATCATTCGTAACCGTAAAGATATGAAAGTTTTAATCGAACGGGACTATATCACAAACAAGAAGGCTAGCGGATACCGTTCCTACCATCTGGTAATCGAGTATCCTGTACAACTGATCGGCGGCGAAAAGAAGATTTTGGCAGAAATCCAAATTCGGACGCTAGCCATGAACTTCTGGGCGACAATTGAGCATTCGCTAAACTACAAGTACCAAGGGGCTTTTCCTGAAGAGATGAAAGAACGTCTGCAACGGGCAGCCGAAGCGGCGTATCAATTGGACGAAGAGATGTCCAAAATTCGCGAAGAAATCCAAGAAGCGCAACGCTTATTTGCTCATGGGCGAGGCAAGTCCGATGACGGCTATTACTTAGCGGCTATCGACAGAGAAGATGAACAAGACAAAGGCGGCAGATAATTTACCGTCTGTAGCAGTAGAAAGGACAGTCAAATGGGATTGAAAGTAGCCATCGTGGCGAATCGGCAGAAACTCACCCTTCAAGTGGTCCATCGGCTAAAGCAGCTTTTAGCAGAAGCTCAGATTGAAGTGGATCAGGCCGCACCTGATTTGGTGATTTCCGTTGGTGGAGACGGCACGTTGTTGTCAGCTTTCCACCAATATGCCAAATTATTGAGTAAGGTCCGCTTTCTAGGAGTCCATACCGGACATCTGGGATTTTATACCGACTGGCGGGATTACGAGTTGGCAGATATGGTGGACAGCCTGAGGGAAGAAGAAGTCAAAAGTATCAGCTACCCGCTTTTGGAGGTCAAAATCTCTTATGCCAATGGCAAGCCGGAACGTCGTCTATTGGCATTGAATGAATCGACCATTAAACGGGGAAACCGGACGATGGTTGCCGATGTTTATATCAGAGATGAATTGTTTGAGCGCTTTCGGGGGGACGGCTTATCTGTTTCCACTCCCACAGGTTCAACAGCCTATAATAAAAGCGTTGGCGGGGCAGTATTGCATCCTTCCATCAATGCCATGCAATTAGCGGAGATTGCTTCGTTGAACAACCGGGTCTTTCGGACACTGGGTTCACCCATCGTTATCTCTGACAATGATTGGTTGAAAATTAAACTGCAGCATTCTGGGGATTATTTGGTGACGGTGGATCAACTGGATATCCAACAGGATCAGATGGATGCAGTGTACTATCGAATCGCTGATGAGCGCATTCGCTTTGTATCCAATCGACACATGCATTTTTGGCACCGGGTGAAAGATGCCTTTATCGGAGACAGTCATGAGATTTGAATATCGTTTTGAAAAATCAGAACCGCAACTGTTGCGGAGCTTTTTAAAAGAGCAGGGCATCAGCAAAGGCCTGCTGGCTAAAGTCAAATTCCAGGGTGGACAGATCCTGGTGAACGGCAATGAACAAAATGTGTTGTATAAGTTGACAGCTGGAGATCAGGTAAGCTTCCTTATCCCTGATGAAGGGGAGCACGAAACGATGCTGCCTTCAGAAGGACCGGTAGCGATTGTTTATGAAGATGCCCACGTCTTGGTAGTGAACAAACCGGCGGGGATTGCTTCGATACCGGCCCAGTATCATCCCACTGGCACATTAGCTAATCGAGTGAAGGCTTACTATCAAAAGCAAGGCTATAAAGACCAAGTAATCCATATCGTAACTAGACTGGATCGTGACACGTCGGGATTGATGGTTTTTGCTAAACACGGCTTTGCCCATGCAAAACTGGACAAAGAATTGCGAGCTCATCGTTTTCTCAAAAAGTATCAGGCCTTGGTGGGAGGTGCAGTCGGTGGGTTAGCTGATCACGCCATGATTGATAAGCCGATTTCGCGGGAGCGGACCTCATTGATGCGCAGGCAGGTGGCTTCCGACGGCCAAAGTGCCCAGACTGAATACTGGTTGGAACGGCGGGATTTAGAGCAGGCTGAGGCATTGGTGGATATTCGCTTGCATACAGGTCGGACCCATCAAATCCGAGTTCATTTTGCTAGTATCGGCTGTCCCCTTTTAGGTGATGATATGTACGGGGGCAGTTTGGGACGAATCAATCGCCAAGCTTTGCACTGTTATCAGTTGGAGTTTGACCATCCTTTTACTGGTGAACGTCTGTCCTTTGTGCAAGAACCGCCAGCGGATATGGGGCTGTTGATTGCCGAAATGCGTAACAATTGAATGTTTTGTGACCCATAAAACAGTTTACCGAGGGACTGCTGGTAAGAAGGTAGCCTCGGTCGTTGAAATAAATGAAGGTGTGGTGAGAAAGATTGGATGAAAATCAAGAAGCGCTGGAGGAGCAGTTCGAACAGCTGAGAACAGCCCTTAAAAACAATGATATGAAGCAATTTCGAGAAATCTTTTTGGAGTTGCATATCTATGAGCAAGGGCAATTTTATCAATCTCTCGACGAAACAGACCGCCACATCATGTATGCCTATCTTTCCCCGAAAGAAATGGCGGATATGTTCGACGTCATTGAAGAAGACAATGAACACATGACGGAATATTTGTCAGAGATGCGACCTCGTTATGCTGCCGATATGCTGGCAGAAATGTACACTGATAACGCGGTAGATTTGCTAAATACATTGGACAAAAAACAGATGGCGAAGTACTTGAGCATTATGCCGTCCGAGTCTGCTCGAGAAATCCGCGAACTGCTTCATTATGAAGATGACACCGCCGGTTCCATCATGACTACCGAATATGTCTCCATCGTAGCCAATCAGACGGTGCGCTCGGCGATGTATGTATTAAAAAGTGAGGCCACTGCTGCTGAGACTATCTACTATATTTATGTGGTGGATCAGGAAAATCGACTAGTAGGGGTAATTTCGCTGCGGGATTTGATCGTCAACGAAGACGATGCAATGATCGTAGACATCATGAGCGAGCGGGTCATTAGTGTCCATGTCGGAGATGACCAAGAAGATGTTGCCCAAACCTTCCGTGATTATGACTTTCTGGCACTCCCAGTCACAGATTACGACGACCATTTGCTGGGGATTGTCACTGTCGATGATATCATTGACGTAATCGACGACGAGGCAGCCAGCGACTATTCCGGTTTGGCGGGGGTCAACGTAGAAGAAGTTTCCGAAAATCCTGTCAAAGCAGCCGGCCGGCGTTTACCTTGGCTGATTACGCTGTTGTTCTTAGGAATGGCGACTGCGAGCCTGATCAGCCATTACGAGGAATTGGTGAGTGAAGCTTCGATTTTGGCAGTCTTCATTTCTTTGATTACTGGGACTGCCGGAAATGCAGGCACGCAGTCATTGGCGGTTGCGGTGCGCCGGTTGGCAATCAATGACGACAAGGAAAGCTCTTTTTTCCGTACGGTGATCAGTGAAGTGCTAACAGGACTTGTGACCGGTGCGATCACCGGATTAACAATTTTTGCGATTGTTTCCATTTGGAAAGGCAATCCGATATTGGGTTTTGTGATTGGCATGGCCATGATGTGCGCCATCACTGTTGCCAATCTGGCCGGCAGTTTGATCCCAATGCTGATGGATCGGCTGGGTTTTGATCCGGCCGTCGCCAGCGGGCCATTTATCACCACGCTGAGTGACCTGACCTCCGTATTGATCTATTTCAACATCGCCAGCCTGTTCATGTCTCATTTTGTGGGGAATTGAATAAGCAGAGTTGATAGGTTTGTGAAGGGGAGAAAAGGGCGAAGGTTTCATCAACTAAGCAAGAAAATGTATGCAGGCAAATGGTTGCGACAATCCTTGTGTTGTAGTTCGTAGAGGAAACGAGAACATATTAAAGAAAAATCAGTGACCTTGACTTTCTTTGATGAAATCAAGATTAGTCAGCCCTTGATCTTTATAACAAGTAAAAGACAAGTCCCTTCCACTGCTTTTTATGGAAGAGGTTTGTCTTTTTCTTGTGGCTCATATTTGATATTCTTCGCTTTTTAGAGAAGGTTAATTTGACTGTTTTCCCAGTACCGGACTAGTCTATTTATCTCTAGTGATCCGGCAATCTTTGACTATAAAACCTTAGTTCATCATGAATTTGATGGATAGGTGAAGTAGCTTCTTTCTATATCGGCCTAAAAATATTTTAGGTATAAGAAAATTAGGTGAGCATGGGGAATGGCAATTACCATATCAGAATTTTGGAATTAGCTCTTTGAAGATGCTGAACTTGATAAAGAGTTAGTCTCGGATGGTGAAAGACGTGATGGAGTGGTTGTAGGACTGCAAACAATAATTAGGAAAGGAGGACAAGCGACAGAGGGGTTACGAATTATAAAAAAATCAATGGGAAAAAATGTCATTATTTTGGACGTGAATAATCTTTCCCATGTGGCTTCAATTACTGAAGCTTATCTTAAGGAAATTTTGGACTTTCAAATTGAGACCAAAGACTTCCAATTATCAAAATCTGATAAAGCAGTTGTGTCTAATTTCAATAGTAGTTTAAACGCATTAAATGCTGAACATAGAAAAAAGGTTCAATTAGCTGAAAAACATAGTAAACGAAAGAATGAATTTGAAGAAATCGTCAGTGATATTAAACTAATGAATCAGACATATAGCGATAATTATCAAAATGAAATAGAACTGTGAAAATCTCCATATATTGAAATCTCCTAATTATAATATTGGGATAATATATGGAGGTGTTTTTTTTGAAGGAAAAAGAAAAAATTTTATTGGGATATGCTCGAGTTTCTAAAAGTGATGAGACCCAAGATGATTCTTTAAATTCGCAGGTGAAATTATTAAGAGAAAATGGTTGTATAGAAGTTTATTCTGAAAAGGGGTCTGGTGGCAATGACGGCCGTAAAGAGTTCCATAACTTAATAGAAAGGGCAAAGGAGTTATCAACCCGATATGATGTGAGCATTGTATGTTATAGATTAGACCGATTAGGCAGGAACCCTCGCCTAATTTTAAACACTTTAGAAGACTTAGGCAATTTAGGAATTAACATAATTTCAATAAGTGAGGGGTTAGATTCAAATTTTGAAACAGGGAAGATGATGATACAGATGTTGTCGATTGTTTCAAGTTGGGAACTTACATCAATTCGAGCACGGGTGCAAACTGGGATAGATAATGCCAGGAAACGAGGTGTACAACTGGGAAGACCTCAAAAATATGATAAGAGTACAAAGAGTAAAATAATCAAGATGTACCAATTAAATCAACTTACAGTAGAAGAAATCGCTAACAGATGTGGCGTTTCTGTTTCATTTATCTACAAACTATTGAAGAATAGCGATGTTTCCCGTAGGAGATAGTATTTTCACTTTGCTTTAAATTTCACTAGTGCTAAAATAGAAGGTGTATTTCTTGTGGACCATTTGTACATTAATCATTTGTTTTTTACAGTTAAAATATAAAAAAATATAAACAAACAAGAAGCTTGTAGATACTGAGGTCAGTATTTTATAGGCTTCTTTTTTTGCCTAAATTTCTATGCTCTCTTAAACAAATGATTATTACAGTCAACGAATGTTCTACTGTAATGAACATGCGTGTTTTTTGACCGAGGTTGGTAATGGCGTATTTTGAGCAAAGAAGTTGGAGGTTTAGAAAAAATGAGTAAAGCGAACAGAGTCAAGCAAATGAGGCAAGGCGAAACGGTTAATCGCAAACGGATGTACAAAGCGAAAAAACAATGGGTAGTCGCAGGTGCTACTCTATTAATGGGAATTGGAATTGTTGGTGGAACGACTAGCGTAGATGCTTCCGAAGCAGATGGGGTATGGGTAGCCAATACAGCTGAACAAATTGCTTCTCGTATTAGTGAGGGACAGACTTCCCTAACTTTCCAATGGGGCGATACCTATTGGGAAATTGGCAAAGCCATTAACATTGAACCCTTTAAATTAATGGAAATGAATGGTTTGCAACAAGGCGACCAATATACTATTCCAGTAGGACATGTAGTTCATTGGGATGGCAATCATGTAACGGTTAAAGATGCTGACGGTAATGTGGTTTCTGATGTAGTAGTAAAAGATTCTGATAAAATGGATTCTTCCAAACCCGTAGCAAACCAAACGACAGACACCCCTAAAACACCTGTTCAAACAGATGATAAAGGGAATGTAGTAAACAATACTACACCAAGTAACTCTGGTAGTGATGTAACAGAAGATAGTAATAAAGGCAACTCAACTAATAATTCGGATAAGGGTAATGCAACTGATTCTGGTAAAGAAGATGACAATAAGGGTAATGGCAATACAGAAACTCCTAATAAGCCAACTGACCCAACCACTCCAGAAAAACCAACTGACCCTTCTAAGCCAGTTGATCCAACTGACCCAACTGAGCCTGAAACTCCTCAAGCCAAAGAGTTTACGATGACAGTGGTTCATAAAGATGAGGACGGCAATGTTCTTCTTAAAGAATCTGATGTAAAAGTCAAAGAAGGGGAAACATTTAAAGCAACCGCAAAATCATTCACTGGATTCACTCTTAAAGGTGAAGCAACTCAAGAAGTAAAAGCGGATAATAATAAAACCATTACGTTCATTTATACTAAAAATGAAGCACCGACACCTACAGAAAAATTCGATATTACTATTAAATATGTAGACGAAGATGGTAAAGACCTTGTGGACGCTGAAACCATTCAAGTAGAAGATGGCGAAAGCTATACGGCAACTGCCAAACAAATTGATGGGTATACCTTAGAAGGGGAAGCAACCCAAACAATTACTGTTGACGGGAATAAAACCATTACATTCACTTATACAAAAAATGTTACACCCGTTGAAAAATTTGATATTACAGTTAAATATGTAGATGAAGATGGTAATGATCTTGCAGACCCAGCTATTACCAAAGACATTGAAAAAGGGCAGGTGTTCACCGCAACTGCTAAAGCAATTAAGGGTTATACCGTTAAGGGTGAAGCAACGCAAACAATTACTGTTGATGGGAATAAAACCATTACTTTCACCTATGTAAAAGATGCGGAACCTATTACTACCTACAAAGTAACGGTTGAACATGTTGCTACTAATGGTGATGTATTGGAAACTGAACAAGCTGTAGAAGTCGAAGACGGTAAAACATTTACCGCTCAAGCGAAGTCATTTGATGGCTATACGCTTAAAGGGGACATGAGCCAAACCATTACCGTTTCAAAAGATACTACCATTACTTTCACTTATGAAAAAGATGCAGTGGATGTAGTAAACAAAGATGCGTTGGAAACATTGGTAAATGCGGTTAAAGATTTGGATACAACTCCTTACACCGAAGCTTCTGTTAAAGCATTTACAGATGCATTGGCTAGTGCTAAAGCGGTATTGGCTGATGACAGTACAAGTAGATGATGCAACAACTGCTTTACAAAATGCTTATGATTCTCTGGAAGACAAACCAGTAGTAGTGGATAAAACAGCCTTACAAGAAGCCATTGCTAAAGCAAACGACTTGGATAGTGGTAAATATACCGAAGATTCCTTTAAAGATGTTCTTGATGCTTTGGCTAAAGCAAACGAAGTAAACGAATCAGCGGATACCACCCAAGAAGATGTGGACTTGGCTGCGCAAAACTTAAATGAAGCCATTAAAAACTTGGTAGAAGCACCTGTAACGCCTGAGACCAAAACCATTACTGTAAACTATAAAACTACTGATGGTGCAGTTATTAAGACCAAAACAATGACTGGGGAAGAAGGTTCAAGTGTAACCATTACACCAGATGCCAAAGTAGTAGATGATGCCGGTTTAGGCTGGAAGACCTCTGATAAAGCCCAAACAGTAAAATATGGTGAGGTTGATTCAGTAGACTTCACTTATGACAAGGATATGGTTACCGTTCTATTGCAACAAGTTTCAGGAAACATTATCTTAGGTCAAGCTACTATCAATGGGCAAATTGGTACGATGGAAGATGTTGCTTTCGAGGAAACTGTGGTACATGATGGACTGTATTATGCTTTAGACGATAACGCCACTGTTACGGTGAAATTTGGTGAAACCAAAGCAGTGAGTGTCAAATATGTAGCCAAACAAGCAACAATTACAGTAAAACATGTATTTAATGAAGGGAAAGACCCTGTTGAAGAAACTGTAAAAGCGCAAGTGGGCAGTTCCCAAACATTCAATGCGAAAACCTTTGACGGGTATACATTAGATGGTTCTGCAACTCAAACAATTACAGTAGTTGGGAATGCAACTATTACGTTCAATTACACCAAAAATGCGCCAATAGTTGATAAAACAGCGCTACAAACACTTTACAATAAAGTAAAAGACTTGACGCAAGGAAATTATACCAATGACACATGGTCAACGTTTACAACAGCTCGTGCGAATGCCTTGACAGTATTGAATGATAATAAAGCTACACAGCAACAAGTAGATAGTGCGAAAACTTCTTTACAAACTGCTTATAATGGCTTGAAAGAAAACATTCAAAAAATTGCGGTAACGGTAGTTCATAAAGATGCTGAAGGCAATACTTTGGAAACGGAACCTGTTGTTGAAGTAGAAAAAGGTCAATCATTTACAGCTCAAGCAAAAACATTTGAAGGTTATACTTTAAATGGGGAAGCCAGCCAAACAATTACGGTAACCAAAAATGAAACCATTACTTTCACTTATACAAAAGATGAGGCACCATCTGAGCCAACGATTGCGGAAGCGGAAGCCAAAATTACACAAGACTTGTTTAATGCAATCAATGATTACCGAGTAAGTAATGGATGTGAAGTAGCAGTAGAAAACAGTTATGCAATGCAGGCTACAGCAACTCGTGCAGTAGAAATTTTTACAGTATATGACCATACCCGTCCTGATGGAAGTAGTTGGGGAACTGCAATGGATGAGCTAGGATTTATTGGTATTCCTTCTGGAGAAAACATTGGTCTTTTAAATGGAGGAGATTTGAATCGTTTGATGGAACTTGGGGCAAATGCGGCGCTTCAAGCATGGAAAGATTCACATGACCATAATGTATTTATGTTATCATCAAGTGTTGTTCAAATGGGTGTAGGAATTCATATTGAGCCTACTGGAAATAATATGTATAAAATGGGTTTTGTTCTAATTGGGGTTGAATATGATATGACTGGAACGAGTGGTAGAAGCAGTTCTGCTCGTTCATTGACACCAACAACTGAACCAACTGTTGAATCTACTGAGCAAGCAGACCAACCAACAGTTTCCACTGAAGTTTTAGAACAAACAACTGAATCTACAACTGCTGAAGTTTCTGAATCAACTACTGAACAAACAACTTCTGAACCAACAGTTGATTCTGAACAAGCAGACCAACCAACAACTGAAACTGTTGAAACTACTGAGCAAACAACCGATGAAACTACTGCTTCAAGCGAAGCGGTAGAGGTTGTGCCAGTAAGTGGTAATATTGGGAATTACAACCAACTATTTGCAACGGAAGGCGAAGCTGATGCCAAAGGGTTAGCGGAAGCGACCTTAGAAGGTGGTAAATGGTTTGGTTCAACGTATAAAGTAGTAAAGGTTGAAATGACAGATGGCACTACCCAATATGGTTTACAATTTACAGCGTATTAAAATTAATAAGAAGCGATAGAAAGGGGACAGCACAGTCCCCTTTTTATGCTATTTTTGGCGTATCAAATGGTGAAATGAAGGATTTACTATTTTACAATATTGCGAAGGATAAACGCATGGCGAATGGTTCAATTGCCCACAAAATAAAGAGAATTTGTGGCAAGGATTGGAAAGAAAAAAATATTACCCCGCACATGTTTCGACATACATTTATCACGTTAATGTCCGTAAGCGGGTATGATGGAAGTAATTTAAGTCGTTATGTTGGTCATTCGATAAAGGAAAAAATATGACTGACCATTATACGCACCGTGGAATTGAGTGTTTTAATGAACTTTCAAAAGAAATAAAGAGGTAGTTGTCCCATTAATAAAATGAGACGACTACCTCTTTTTTTATCTGCATAATTTTATGATAGTAAAAAGTATCAGGTATAAAATCAGGTACAGCTGGCTAAAGAAACATTTGAATTGTGTGAAATGAGTTGATAATTATATAGAAAATGTTGCGCTGTTTATCAGTAGAAGAGTTATGGTAGGCTCTCAAATGATAAATCGTCCTCAAGAAAGAACAGACAAATCAACCTTTTTTCAATTGAATCATATGGAAGCTTTGCTTTTCCAGAATACCGGAAAGATGACCGTTTTCAAAGGTAACACTGGTGCTAGCTGTTGGTACGACAGTGGCAGGAGCGCCTTCGGTATTGACGGCTTTTAGATTGTCGTGGTGCAAGATTGTGTGTTTAGCCAAGAGATAGCCTTCGTATTGACGGAAATCACAAGTTAGTTCTAGATCATCGGTGAGGTCTTTGTTGACAGCAAAAATTGTCAGCAGGTCTTCGTTGTCATTTTCAATTACTACGGCATCCAAGTAGGAAGAGTCGCCATAACGGCTTGCAAATGTCGGTGCTTTGGTTTGAGTGTGCAGAACATGTCCGCGACCTTGATTGGAGATCATTTCAAAAGGATAAAAAATAGTCTGTTTCCAGGCGCCAGTGTCAGAAGTCATAATTGGGGCAATCACGTTTACCAGTTGTGCTAGACAGCCGATTTTCACCCGATCTGCATGGCGCAACATGGTGATCATCATGCTAGCTACTAAAAGCGCATCTTCAAAATTGTAGACATCTTCTAGCTGATGGGGATGTTGGCTCCAAGGCTCAATCTGCTTGTCTTGCTCATTGGAGTGATACCAGACATTCCACTCGTCAAAGGAGATGTTGATGTTCTTTTTGCCACGACGCTTGGCCTTTACTGCGTCGCAGATAGCGATGACTTCTCGAATGAATTGGTCCATCCCGTCTGAATTTGCCAGGTATTGCTGGCTATTGCCGTCGTGGTTACCATAATATTGATGCATAGAAATGTAATCTACTTGATCATAACATTGGTTTAAGACGGTATCTTCCCAGAATGCAAAAGTGGGCATGTCTAAGTTGGAGCTACCGCAAGCCACGGTCTCAATGTCGGGATCCACCATCCGCATGGCTTTACCGGCCTCTTCAGCAAGGCGCCCATATTCCAGTGCTGTCTTATGGCCTTCTTGCCACGGCCCATCCATTTCATTACCTAGGCACCAGAGCTTGATATCGTGGGGTTCGACAACTCCGTGTTGGCGGCGCAGATCGCTGTAATAGCTGCCCTTTTTTAAGTTGGTGTATTCGATGATATTTTTTGCGGCTTCGATGCCACGAGTCCCCAAGTTGACGGCCATCATTGGCTGGGTGTTGACGGTTTTGGTCCACTCCATAAACTCATTCAAACCGAACTGATTGGATTCCACCACTCGCCAAGCAAGGTCGATTTTATTTGGACGCTCTTGCTTAGGCCCGACACTGTCTTCCCATTTGTAGCCCGAGACAAAGTTACCGCCAGGGTAGCGAGTGATTGGAACATTCAGCTCACGAATTAGCTGTGCAACATCTTGTCGCAAGCCGTTTTCATCTGCTGCCGGATGTCCAGGTTGGTAAATTCCTTCATAAACACAGCGACCCAAGTGCTCAACGAAGGAACCATAGATTCGTTGGTCAATTTCGGATAAAATAAAGTGTTTGTCGATCATAATTGAGGCTTTTTTCATAAGAAGTACTGCTCCTTTACTTTGTTTTCATCTAAAGTATAAAAGCAGTGCGCTCCTGAAAAAAGGAACTTATGTCGCAAAAGATTGATGCTTTCTCCGATAAATTTCTTTATCAAAAATAGCATCTTTGCTTAGACAGTAATTTACTGAAAGAGGATTGACAAAATCTCCCCTTCTTGGGAAACTTGAGAAAATGAAAAAAGGCAGGAAATAAGATGGAAGTCACCTTCTGCGGGTATCATACCCACAATGTTAACCACGACCGAATCTATCGACCAGAGGGACTGGGAGAATACTTGTTTTTGTTGGTGTTGTCCCCTATGACCTTTATTTTTGCGGATGGGAGCACACAACAGGCTAAGCGGGGGGCATGTATTCTTTATACGCCAGGGACTTTTCAACACTATCAGGCGGAAAAGGAGTTTTTCAATAGTTTTGCTGAATTCACTGGTGCGACTGCTGCGGATTTGCCGGAAAAATTGCCAGTGAACCAATTGTTTTATCCAGGCAAAGATGAAAGTCTCAATCGGCTATTGCAAAAAATTCATCGGGAATACCTCCAACGGTTGCCGGAGAGCAGCGCATTAATCCACTTGTATTTGCAGGAATTATTGCTCTTAGCGGCTAGAGGTGCGGCCAATTATCAGGTACAAACCAGTGATCCTTCCTTGTACCACGAAATCCATTCGTTACGTCTTTTGATGCTGGCCAACTGTGAACAAGATTGGTCGGCAGAAAAAATGTGTCAATTATTACAACTAGGGAAGAGTCAGTTTTATCGATTGTATCGGGAGTATTTCCATACGACACCAAAAGAAGAATTGATTCAAGCAAGGCTGCAATTGGCAGTTTATCATATGACCAATCGCTCCATAACCATCCAAGAAGCAGCGTATCAAGCAGGATTTGCCAATATCAATCACTTTCACCGTCTCTTTAAAAAACGCTATGGCTGTACTCCCATGCAATATCGTAGTTGAGGCTTGTCTATTCGGATAAAGGCAGCTTAAATGTGATGTCGCTGCTGATTTACTAAAGGAGCACTACCCATTAATAAGTAAAGTGAATAAAATATTTTGGCTTATGTAAAAAAAGCCATGACATTTGTCCTGCCAACCTCCCCGAAGCGAAAAATACCAAACGTGAACCACACGAAAAAGACAAGTGACTTCCATTAAAAATAGTGGAAGTGACCTGTCTTTTTGTTGTTAAAAATTGGTTCAAGCGCTGACTAGCTTTTCAAAAAGCGCTCTTTGTATTCATCGTATTCTTCCTGAGTGATCAGACCGGCTTCTAGCGCCTGTTTTCGTTCTTTGAGTTTTTCATAATTGGTTTCTGTGGTCAATTGACTGCTGTTGACAGGTGGAGTAGTGGATAACTTGTGCCGATTGGCGGTAGTAATTCCATCCATCACGCCGTCTTGCATGTCACTTTTGCTATCTTCCAAAAGTTTGGCGATGTCAAAAACTACCCGTTTGGTCCAGAAGATACTGAAGACTTCACGAAAACTCTCGATTCGCAGGGAGCCCCAAATGATACGGGTATTGGGATTGATGGTATTGATATTGTTCAAAGGGATACTCTTGTAATCGTTGTTGAAGGGTACCCAGCGGGCAAAAATCAGCCGACCAGAATTGGTGATAGCATAGGCGGAAAAACCTTTACAGCTGAAATAGCGGACTTTGCCTGTTTGGGAATCATGAACGCGTTCATGAAAATCTTCGTGGGATTCACCGGTTTCTGGATTGAAATTTTCCTTGTCTTCCGGATGATGACGAGCGATAAAAGTCGCCAATGCTTCTTCATCTTTTCCCAACGCGTTTTCGATTAGCTTGAAGTGTTTCTTCTGCAGCCAGCCACCAATCAGCGGGGTCATATTAAAGCCCAGCTTGTGGTTGCGGGCGTAGGCATACATTTCCTCAGCTTTTTTCATAAACAACCCAACTCCTTGTATTCTGTCGAAAATAGGCAATATAGCTAGTAGCCGACGAGTTCAGCCCAGTCGTACTGGTGCTGTTTTCTTGCTATCAGTATAGCATACTGTCGCTGTTTTTCTGCCGAACAAGGTTGTAAGCTAATGCACATGAACAGTAAAAAACGCCTGCACCGAAATCAAGTTCGGCAACAGGCGATATCTTGTAAACTAAGCACGTATGGTGTTGTCATACAGAGTTTAGCGTAAATCTTGTTTTTTCAGCGGGTCTCTAAGTCGTGAAGAAATAGGCCACTCAGCAGTTTGGGCTCAAACCACGTGGATTTCGGCGGCATAATCTCGCCGGCATCCGCAACATCCAGAAGATCTTGCATCCGAGTGGGGTACATAGAAAAAGCCAGATTCCAATCGTCCTCGTCTACTAAGCGTTCCAGCTCTTTAGGGCCACGAATACCGCCAACAAAATCAATCCGCTTGTCAGTACGAATGTCCATAATGCCAAAGATTTTTTCAAAGACTTGTTTTTGCAACACAGAGACATCAAGACTACCCACAACATCCTCCGGCAGGATTGTCGGTTTGATGGTCAGTGTGTACCATTCATGAGCGACATACATCTGGATTTGTCCTTTGGCAGCAGGTTTCTTCACACCAGATTTGGCCACTGTAAAGGCGGTCGTTAACTGATCAAAAAAGTCTGAGGGAAGCGGCACCTGTAACACTCGGTTGTATTCCCAAATGGCTAATTGATCATCTGGAAAGATGATAGAAAGAAAATAGTCGCTTTCTGGGCTATTGGTTTGGTCCGCGCGTTTTTCCAAACCGACTTTGACTGCCGATTCTGTCCGATGGTGACCATCTGCAATATATAGCGCTGAAATTTCTGCAAAGCCGTCTGTGAGCGCATTGACTACCTCAGTGTCATCAATCACCCAGACTTTGTGGTTCACATCGTGGAAGCTGTCGAAATCATAGACCGGTGAGTGCTCTGTCTGCCAGTTGGCCATCAATTCTTGGAGGGCATTATTTGTACGGTAGCTCAAAAAGATGGGACTTGTATTGGCATCGCAAGCTTTAATGTGATTGATGCGATCGACTTCTTTTTCCGGGCGAGTAAATTCGTGTTTCTTAATCTTGCCTGAGACGTAATCATCGATAGCAGTGGTCGCTACCAGGCCAGTCTGGCTGCGGCCCATCATAGTCAGCTCGTACAAATACATGGTAGGAGCAGTTTCTTTTTTCAGCCACCCCTGCGCTAGAAAAGCTTGTAGATTAGCTGCAGCCTTTTGGTAGACCGTCGGATCATAAGGTGACAATTCTTCCGGTAGGTCGATTTCTGCCTTGTCGATATGGAAAAAGCTATAAGGATTGTCTGCAGCCAAGGCTTTTGCTTCTTGAGAATTTAACACATCGTAGGGCAGGCAGGCGACTTTATCAGCTAAATCTTCGGCGGGACGAATCCCTTCGAAAGGGCGTACCACAACCATCAGCAGCCACCCTCTTTGTTTTTAATAACCCGCACACGAACAATCTCAGGGTTTTTCGTCAACTTAGCTGCAACAGCTGCGACTTTATCTGCATCGTCTTCGTTGATATCCACCAGCGTATAGGCAAAATCATCCCGTCCGCGATTGATCATATTCTCGATATTGATCCCTTCTTCGGCGACAGCTGTGGAAATTTGCCCCAGCATGTTGGGGACATTTTTGTTGATAATGGTTAAACGATAGGGGCTGTTGAAGGCCATTTCAACAGTAGGAAAATTGACGGAGCGTTTGATGACGCCGGTTTCCAAGAAACGTTTTAAAGTCCGGGCGGCCATTTTGGCACAATTGATCTCCGCTTCGTCTGTTGAAGCCCCCAAGTGAGGGAGGACTAGAACTTTATCATTGTGCAGTAGTGCTTCATCGGCAAAGTCTGTCGTGTAACCCGCCAAATCTTCGGCTTCCAATGCCGCCAAAACAGCCGCATCATCCACGATGCCACCACGGGCAAAGTTGAAAAGTTTTGCAGTTGGTTTCATCTTGGCGATTTCAGCAGTACCAATCATTCCTTGGGTCTTTTCGGTTAAGGGCACATGGACTGTGATAAAGTCGCAGGTAGTCATCAGTTCATTGAGATCATTGGCGCGCTGGACGCGACGAGAGATGCTCCAAGCCGTATCGACGGAAACAAAAGGATCAAAGCCCATGACTTCCATGCCTAAACGATAAGCATCATTCGCCACCATCGCACCAATTGCCCCCAAGCCGATAACCCCTAGTTTTTTGCCTTCCAGTTCGTGACCGGCAAACTGCGCTTTATTAGCTTCCGCTTGCGCTTCAACATCAGCACCAGCTAGAGTTTGGACCCATTGGGCACCTTGCAGGATTGGTCGCACGGATAATAATAGGCAGGCGATTACCAGTTCTTTCACCGCATTGGCATTGGCACCGGGCGTATTGAACACAACAATGCCTTTTTCTGTGCAGGCTGGTACGGGAATATTGTTGGTGCCCGCGCCGGCCCGAGCAACAGCTAACACAGATTCGGGAAATTCATAATCGTGCAGTTTTTGGCTGCGGAGAATGATTCCCTCCGGTGTGTCGCTTTCGTTGATGGCGTAATTTTCCTTGTCAAAACGAGCCATTCCTTCTGGGGCGATGGCATTGAATGTTTTAATATCGAACATCTCAGGCACCTCCATTTTCTTTTTCAAATGCTTCCATGAAAGCAATCAGATCCCTGACCCCTTGTTTGGGAAAGGCGTTGTATAGACTAGCCCGCATGCCACCAACCGAGCGATGACCTTTAAGATTTTGGAAGCCAGCCGCCAAAGCTTCGGCGTTGAACTTTTTGTCCAACTCGGCATCGCCAGTCACAAAAGGAATATTGGTGATGGAACGGCTGTCTTCTCTTACCGGGCTCTTAAACAGGGCAGAGTTGGCGATAGCCTCATAGAGTAGACCGGCTTTTTCCTGATCTTCTTTCAAAATTCCCGGCACGCCGCCTTTTTCCTGTAACCATTCAAAGACCAATTTGGCGATGTAGATAGCAAATGTCGGTGGAGTGTTATACAAGCTGTCATTGTCTGCTTGAATTTTATAGTCCAACATTGGTTCCGCTACTGGGCACAAGCCGATGAGATCATCACGAATGATGACTACCGTCAAACCAGCAGGACCGATGTTTTTCTGGGCCCCCGCGTAGATAATACCGAAATCTTCTACTTTATAATCATTTGCTAAAATATTTGATGACATATCAGCTACGATGGGAACTTTGCCAGCTTTAGGAATACTTTGATAGGCAGTACCTACAATGGTGTTGTTGGTGGTGATGTGGAGGTAGGCAGCTTCTTGGTCAATCATATCTTCTGTGATTGTCGGGATATAGGTGAAATTATCAGCTTCTGAAGAGGCGATGACTTCTACTTCAACGTTTTCCAAAGCTTTAGCCGCGCTGATAGCCTTTTTCGACCAAGAGCCGGTATTTGCATAAAGGGCCTTCTTGCCTTGAGCTAAGTTCAAAGGAACCATTGAAAATTGCAGGCTGGCACCCCCTTGTAAAAATAAGACCTTGTAATTATCGGGAATACCCATCAGCTCCCGCAGTAAGGCTTCAGCTTTCTTGATGATGTCGTCAAATAAGGAGGAACGATGACTCAACTCCATTACGGACATGCCACTACCCCGGTAATCTAAGAACTCGGATTGCGCCTTCTCCAACACTGGCTTTGGTAACACAGCAGGTCCGGCAGAAAAATTGTAAATCGTCATTGCATTCGCTCCTTTTCAAATTTTCATTCTCTACTCAATCAAGATTGAGTTATCGCTTAGTGTAACAGATGTTGTTGGGAGTTGGAAGAATATTGTGAAAATTTATACACCTTTTTTCTGATTGTTCGGAAAAATCTTGGTATTTTTTCATTTTTTATGCTTCTGTATCCAAAATACCAGCTGGTTTCTGTATATTCAAACATAACGATTGCTATAGGAAGACGTTTATACAAGAGAGTTCAGACAAAGTGGTAGTAGACTGAAAAAATCCGAAAATAGGCTGAAAACTATCATCTTTTATTTTGAAAACCGCTGATTTCCAAAGTTTCTCTTATTTTAAGAAAGCTCACTGTGAAAAGATCCCGGTTCTGTTGTATAATGTCACTTACTGAACGCGACCTTCAAATCGTTTATTCAGAATCTATAATGAAATGATGGTGAAAACATGACAGACAACAGCAAGACTCGCGTTGTTGTGGGCATGAGCGGCGGGGTGGACTCGTCGGTAACAGCGCTGATCCTGAAAGAACAAGGCTATGATGTCATCGGGATCTTCATGAAAAATTGGGACGATACGGACGAAAATGGTGTCTGTACCGCGACGGAGGACTACAAAGACGTAGCCAAAGTTGCTTCTCAAATCGGGATTCCTTACTACTCGGTGAATTTCGAGAAAGAATACTGGGACCGCGTGTTTGAGTACTTTCTGGCGGAATACCGGGCTGGTCGGACGCCAAATCCAGATGTTATGTGCAATAAAGAAATCAAATTCAAAGCATTTTTGGACTACGCGCTGGAGCTGGGCGCGGATTACGTGGCAACCGGTCATTACGCACAGGTTACTCGCGACGCTGACGGAACTGTCCATATGCTACGGGGTGTTGACAACAACAAAGACCAGACTTACTTTTTGAGTCAGCTTTCCCAAGAGCAGCTACAAAAAACGCTGTTTCCTCTGGGGGGCATGGAAAAGTCCGAAGTCCGGGCAATCGCTGAAAGAGCAGGCTTAGCAACTGCTAAGAAAAAAGATTCCACCGGTGTTTGCTTTATCGGTGAAAAAAACTTCAAACAATTTTTGAGTAATTATCTGCCAGCTAAAAAAGGCCAGATGGTTACTGTGGATGGTGAAGTCAAAGGCCAACACGACGGATTGATGTACTACACCATTGGTCAGCGTCAAGGCTTGGGAATTGGTGGCGGCGGAGCTACGCAAGAACCTTGGTTTGTCATCGGTAAGGACCTCAGCACCAACACCTTATATGTTGGGCAGGGCTTCCACAATCCGGCGCTCTATGCTGATCGTTTGGATGCCAGTCAGATTCACTTCACAACTCAGAAGGATAAGCCGCAAGAATTCCGCTGTACTGCTAAATTCCGTTACCGTCAGCAGGATGTGCCAGTGACAGTACGTTTGTTGGAAGGTGATCGAGCAGAAGTGATTTTCGATGAGCCGGCTCGGGCAGTTACACCGGGACAGGCAGTCGTTTTCTATGACGGTATGGAATGTCTCGGCGGCGGGTTGATTGACCACGCTTACCAAAAAGCCGAATTATTGCAATATGTTTAACAAAAGCAGGAGTCTCTCGTTGGAGGGGCTTCTTTTTTGTGTTTTAAAGGTAGAACTTTTATTTTGGGAGTCATGAAAAGCTAAATGAATTCAAGCCTTTTTCACTTTTTTCGATTTTCTTCAAAAAAAACCTGTTTCTGGAAATGAGAATAACAGCGATTTCAATTAGAATGTGGTAAAATTAAACTGAAGAAAACAATGAGAAAAGGAGGCGGCCAGATGCGCTTAAAGGAATTTTTTAGTAAGGAAGAATTGTGGGTGTTGGATGAGGAGCTGTTCCATGAGGCGTATTATGAAATTTTGGAGGGACGCTGGCGACATCACAGTGACAGCTGCGCCCAACAATTTCAGAAGTTGGAGGCGATGGACCGCCGCCGTTATGCCCTTAAAGCTGCCGAGGTCTATTTGCAGGACTTGCCGGAATGGGAATTGGAAACCTATTTCTCCCGTTATGGTAGCCGACATTTGGACACGGTAAGAGAAAGCCGCCAAGATAGCAAACTAAAAATTTGAGATATTGGGGGCGGCTAGGTTGCTGGCAACAGTTGTAAAAAGAGGCGATATTTAGACGCCGTTGTCATGCGAGGCAAAAACAAAGAGCAGAGGGGCTGAAAATTTCAGTTGTCACTGCTCTTTTTTTGTGTGAAATTTCGGTACTTTGAAAATCGGCCTATACTATTTTGCCAACAGCACTAGCAGTTGGTACAGGTTATTGGTATACTCTAGTCAAAATCACTTGTTAGGGGGAATTGTTGTGGTTAATGATCCGTTTTTTGAATTAGGGGAAATGCCTATTTTGTTCAAAGTCATCCCGGCACTGGTTGTACTACTTTTTGTGGTTATTATTGGAACAGTCCTTTATCGACTAATCAAAAATGTGTCTTCACCAAAAGAAGTGGTATTGGCCACTTTAATTGACAAAAATGCCGCGACTCGGTGGAATGGCGAAACTTCTTACACCGATTATATGCTGATCTTTGAAGATAAGCATGGCAAACGAATTGCTTTGGATGTCAATCGTAAGGTTTTCAGTCAGCTGGTGGTAGGAGATAGTGGCCGTTTAACTTATCAAGGCAGCTGGTTCAAAGACTTCGAACGAGTCGCTTAAGCGGAGTCAGCCGATAATTAGCGGCGCTTTGCAATGCTTCTCGTCTTCAGAATAAAAGGAACAGCTAGACACGAATGTTATCAAAAGGAAATGTGATATAAGTTACTTACAAGTGCTAAATAACGTATGTTTAACCGCAATTAACAAAAAGGATACGGGTAAGGGAAATTTGTGACCTTATTTATGTCTTAGTCCGAAGCGAGAACATTACCATACGTGTAAAGAGAAGTGAATTAGGCTGACTTGGCTTGATGAAATCAAGGTTAGTCAGCCTTTGACATTTTTAGCAATGAAAAGCCGGCAATCTTCCAATGATTTTTAATGGAAGATTGTCGGCTTTTGGGGGCTCACATTCGGTATTGTTCGCTTCGTAGGACGGTGACTCAACTATTGGCACAGCCCCTTGGGTGAGCTCCGTCATCTGAAGGGGTGGACAAGTAAGAGAGCCAGCTACCAAAGCTGGCAACGGTTTGGCTTAATTGCTGGTATCCTCATTGTTTTGGCGATGACGACGGATGTCAGCAGTATTTTTTCTCACTAGCAAGTAGTTAAGCAGGACTAAAAATGAGGTAGAGATAAAGACGCCGCGGTAGCCGAAAAAGCTAGAGATAGACGAGCCGATCATAGGCCCAAAAACATTGCCGGTAGCTTGGAAGGACTGGTTGTAGCTGAAGATACGTCCAGCAGCATGATGCGGCGAATATTTGGTAATCAGTGAATTGACTGCCGGCAATAGACAAGCATCGGAAACGCCAATCAAAAAACGCAATGCGCCCAGCTGCCAGACATTGGTGACAAAGGCCATCGGGAGATAGACAAAAATGGCTAGGATCAACCCAGCTGCCAATATGCGCTCACTGCCGATGCGGTCTCCCAGTCGACCCATCCGGGGGGCGGCAATTAATGTCGCGATACCGGGGATGGAAGCGATGATACCGCTGACTAAGGTGACATTCCCATGACCACCTAGGAGCTGGCGAATGTAGAGGCTGATGATGGGGCTGATGGAATTATTGGATGCTTGAATAATCATGGTGGTGATGAACATTCCCAGCACCACCTTGGGATATTTCAATTCTTTTAGAATTGCAGAGGCTGGCTGCAGAGCTTCTTTTTCCACCGGAGTAAACTCTTCATGAACAAAAAGCAGGCTCAAAATAAACACGATAAACAGAATGGTACCGGTAATGAAAAAGGTGGTTCGATAGCCAAATGCAGTAGCGGTGAGTCCACCTAAGAGCGGGCCTAATAGTTGACCGGTGACTGCTCCGGTGGCCAAGGTACCCAAGACTTGGCCACTGCGGGCTTTAGGAGTGCCAGTAGCCACAAGGGCAGTGGCATTTGAAACATAGCCGGAAAAGACGCCTTGTAAAAGCCGCAGACCCACCAGCTGGTAGACGTTAGTGACCAGTCCCATCAGCGAAATCACGACTGCCATACCCAGACTGGCTCGCAAAAGCATCAATTTGCGGCCTTTTTGATCTGCTAAACGTCCCCACCAAGGAGAAATTAGCGTTGTCACCAGAAATGTGGCGGAAAAGGCCAATCCGCTCCACAAGTTCAGAGCCTGGGAGGAAAAATTTCCCAATGTATCTATGTAAAGGGACATGAAGGGCATCACGAGGCTAAAGCCAATCCCCGCCATAAAGGTACCAAACCACAAAACGATTAGATTCTTTTCCCAGACTGGGCGTGGCTGGCTGAGTTTTTCTTTCAAACGTTGAATGAGTATCGATAGCAAATCAAGCGCTCCTTTTAAAAAAATTAAGATTAAGTAACGGTGGTTCTTTTTAACGGATTTTTGGAGGTGGTTTGCGTAAGAAATACGTAACAACCGTTTTTTGTTAACAAATTTGAACCAATAATAATCATAGTACAGGTAAGATCGAACAGCAAGTTGAGAAATTTTGAGAAGTGACAATCTGTAAAATGTGAGAAAAAAATTTTTACTTCTGCAAATATATAAATACTTTAAGCTTTTCAAACAGAATCCTTGCCCCGCTTTAAAAAGGCGGTTAATATTGTCTTATCAAGTTTGGGTATGGAACTCTTCGAACAAAAGAAACGAAGGACATGTGGGGACATGATTCGTCGGTGACTTAACCGAAGAGCTTTACTACACGAAATCATTTCAGGGGAAAAGGGAGTAATGATATGTATCAAGTCATTGTAATGTATGGGGACAATGAGCCCTGGTGGTTCTTTGAAGATTGGCGCCGTGATATCCGCAGCCAAGTGGAATTTGCCGACGCTGCCAAAGCCAAAGCCTTTTACAAACAGGAATGGCAGCGACTAGCCCAAAAATTTCCCAATAGCTCTGCCAAAGCAAATTTTCTCAGCGCCTTCTGGAAAGAAGACGATGAGCGCTGGTGTGAAGAATGCGACGATTATATCCAACAATACACCGGTTTGGCGCTGCTGAAGGATTACCAACCTGTCAGCGAAACTAGCGAACGAGATTTATTTGAAAATCTCCATGCTGAACAAAAAATCAAAAGCTGTCAGCGGATCAGACAAGATCCGGCTGTAGTCTGAGGTGTCGCCAGTGAGATGGCCCCAAAATTTACTGTCACCTTATCCGGATCCTACTCTACCACTGCTTGCTCTGTTCTAAAACAGGCGGGCCGGGTCAGCCAGGGTCCGGATTTTGTTGTGTCTGTTAGTAAAAACAGTTTTCGATGGAAGTTGCCGACAGCAGTGTTTTACGACTTCGATCTGCAAGTTTTCTAAGAAGTACTTACAAGGGGAAAGGCGAAGATAACAGAGGTGGCGCCGCAGAGAATTTGATTGTAAAATGGTAGGAAGACAACGCACTGTAGCTGCTGGCGAGAGTCATTTTTTTGGCGACAGCTTTTGATAAAGGAGAGAATCATGGGAAAAAAACTAATCGTGACTGAAAAACCCAGTGTGGCTAAGGACTATGCCAAAATATTGGGAGCCAAACCCCAAGGACGGGATTATTTTGAAAGTGATCTCTATTTGATTACCTGGGCTTATGGTCACCTGCTGACTTTAAAACTGCCGGAAGATATCGATCCGGCATGGCGTACCTGGCAGATGGAAACCCTGCCCATGATCCCCAAACAGATTGGCTTAAAGCCGCTACCAAAGACTTCCCGTCAGTTGAAGCTGATTGGCAATTTGGCAAAACGCAAGGATGTCACCGGTGGCATAATCGCTACTGACTCCGGTCGTGAAGGGGAAGCTGTTGGTCGTTATATTTTTGAATGGCTGAAATTCAGCAAACCGTTGGAACGTCTGTGGATTTCTTCTCAGACTGAAAAAGCCGTTAAAACGGGTTTTGCGCAATTAAAACCGGCGAAAGATTATGAAAATCTGTACCAATCCGCAGTAGCGCGGGGCAAGGCTGACTGGTTGGTAGGACTAAATGTGACCCGTGCATTGACGGTAAAATACGAGGATAACCTCAATGCCGGCCGGGTCCAAACACCGACATTGAACCTCGTGCATAGCGCACAGGAGAAGTCAGAAAAGTTCATTCCTACAACTTACTATTCGATCGACTTAGTACATGGCAACGAAACAGGACGATTGCAGTTGAAAAACCCGCAACAGTTCACCGAGCGGCAGCAGGCCGAAGGTTTTGTTAAAGAACTGGCAGGCAAGATTGGTAGGGTAACCGATGTCTCGGTCAAAGAAAAAGCGGTGGCGGCCCCGCTACCCTATGATTTGACGGAGCTGCAACAGACTGCCAATAGCCTGTATCAGTACTCTGCCAAAAAGACTTTGTCGATTGTACAAAGCCTGTATGAGACCCATAAAATCGTCAGCTATCCCCGGACGGATTCCAAGTATTTGCCAAAAGATGTGGCAGCAACGATGAAAGAGCGACTGCAGGCTTTGGCAGGGTACGATGAGCGTGCCAAGCACTATCTGGCTCAAGGCGCGACGGTTCGGCAGACGGCAGTCTTCAATGATAGCAAAGTGACGGATCACTACGCTTTGATACCCACAGAAGAACGGCCTCGGTATGAAAAACTGAGCACTGATGAAAGTCGCGTGTATAATCTGATCGTGGAACGTTTTTTGGGACTCTTCGCAGAAAAATACGTGACTGCCACCACCAAGGCACAAGTGCAGGTGGCAGATGCTGTCTTCTACTTCAAACAAGAAAAAGTTTTACAAGCCGGTTGGAAAGCAGAAACGAAAGAAACCAGCCAAAGTACTTCTAAAACAGACTGGTCAGCAATCAAAAGCGTCAAAGGTGATTTCAAAATCAACAAAGAGCTCACGAGTGCGCCAAAACTGGCAACAGAAGGTACGCTTTTGGCGCAAATGGAAAAGTGGAACCTGGGGACACCTGCCACTCGTGCTGAAATCATCGAGAAGCTGTTGAAGTCTGAATTGATGGAGCGACGGGGTAATTTTTTAGCAGTAACTCCTAAAGGGCGCCAACTGTTGTCGCTGGTAAATCCTTCATTGGCTTCGCCGGAGTTAACAGCTAAGTGGGAACGCAGCTTGGAAGCCATCGCTAAGGGTCAAGAAAATCCTCGGCGCTTCTTACAAGGCATCGAAGCAGATACTAAGCGTTTGGTGGCTGAAATCAAAGCGTCAAAAGAAACCTACAAAGATTTTTCACTGACTACGAAAATCTGTCCAGAGTGCGGATCGCAATTGCGAGAACGTAACACCAAAGATGGCAAAATCTATATCTGCAGCAACAGTGAGTGTAGTTATCGGCGACGCAAAGATCCTAAAGTATCCAATCATCGTTGCCCACAATGCCACAAAAAAATGGAAATCATTGACGGAAAAAACGGCGCCTTTTTCAAATGTAAATTCTGCGGCATCACCGAAAAGGTTCCTGACAAACAAGAGCGAAAGAAAAAAATGACCAAAAATGAGGAACGACGGCTGATGAAGCAGTATTCGCAAGCAGAAGATAACGTTGAAAGTCCTTTAGCGGCAGCTTTGAAGGCCGCAATGGAAAACAAAGACTGAGCTATAATCTATCGTAATCATTAGTCCTGCTGATTACGTTTAATGAAATGATAGAAAGGAGGAAGAGTTGTGAATTATGTGATCGTCGCTCTTTTTGCATTTTTAGGCGGAAATCTTCGGTATGGGGTTAGCTTATTGTTTCCCAAAGTGAATGGCTTTCCGATAGCGACATTGCTCGTCAATCTGCTGGGCTGCTTTTTGTTTAGTTGGCTGGTGAAGCATATTATGACAGACCGAGATATGAATGGTCGTCTGATTTTAGGTGTCGGGACAGGTTTTTTCGGCGCCTTGACCACGTTTTCGTCCTTTGCACTGGATACGATACAACTCTTCCAAGCCGGAAATATCGGCGGCGCATTCGTGTATCTGTTGGTGTCGATTGTAGGTGGCCTGCTATTTGCATACCTGGGAGAAGCTGTCTACCATCCCAAAGAAGGCGGTGAGGAGGTATGATGTCTTTTCTGTTAGTCGGTCTCGGTGCCTCGCTGGGGGCTGTCACTCGGTATGGGATCAACCGTTTTTTTGAAAAAAGGCCCCATCCTTACCCATTTGCTACTCAGCTAATCAATTTGACCGGCGCTTTGCTGTTGGGAATTTTTGCCGGCCTCCATCTCAATCAGTCCTGGTATTTGTTTCTGGGTACCGGTATGATGGGAGGCTACACCACCTTTTCTACCTTCAATTTTGAACTGTTTACTCTATACAGAAATGATCGGCCATTGTTTTATACGTATTTTGCTATTTCCTATGGCGGCGGATTGCTATTGAGTTTTGTAGGGGTTTTTCTCGGCAGTTTATTGAGCTGAGGCGTTTTTCAGAAATTGTTGATAATAAAAGCCAAGATCCTTCCACTGTTTTAATGGAAGGATCTTGGCTTTTTGGGTTCCCCTTTGGTAGTGTCGCTTTAGAGGAGACTGGAGGATTGTCACCGCCTGCTGTTTTTTGTGCTGTCTATGAGGAGATCGAATTTTTCAGTGTCTATTTCATGATATCGTAGACGTCTTTAGAGATTTTGGAAATCGTTTCGTAACTAGAATTATTAGTCATGACGCAGATAATGTAGGGCTGTTTGGTGTAGACAATTCCACAGTCATGGGCATAGCCGTAGAGATCACCAATTTTGTGGGCGACTCTGACTGGGAGATATTTTGGCAGTCGCTGGCTGTCGTAAGTGGTGTTGGATAAATAATCAAGGA
Source organism: Enterococcus infantis (assembly GCF_049166715.1). Lineage (NCBI taxonomy): Bacteria > Bacillati > Bacillota > Bacilli > Lactobacillales > Enterococcaceae > Enterococcus > Enterococcus infantis. The sequence goes on from NZ_JBMHFB010000005.1 coordinate 242,576, forward strand.
CTTTGCCGCCGTTGTGATACATCTCTTTTAGAAGCAGAGCATTTTCTTTGGCGGAAACATAGCGGAATCGGTCCCACTTGCGCCCGACAACGCGACTGATCTCATTTTTCATCTTTTGATCATATTGATTGGCTCCGTAATAGCCAAGAAAATTAGCCCCTTGATTGTCGGAATACTTACAGGTCCAGTTCATAATCGTATCCAAGCTGTACTTTCCGCCAAAAGGCTTCCCTTGCAGAATGCCGGCGCCGCCTCTCATATAAGAAAGTGACATGGTATTGATTTTGTCTGTATAGGTATAGAGCTTTTTAGGATCCAGCTTTTTCTCATTGATTAGTTTTTGCGTGTAATACAAGACCGGGAGTTTACCAGTGCTGGCGGCCATGAAACTTTGATTGCCATTGATCTGGGCGGTTTGCCCATCAGTAAGACTCATGACATAGATACCCACGTTGCCTGCTTTGTATTTCTTGTTCAGCATGGTTTGGACTTTACTCAGTTTGCTTTTGGTAGAAGTTGCAGTTTTGGTGGCATCGGCGTTGATATAGCCGTACCACTTGCCTTTTTCATCATATAAAGAAAGATACTTCGAGCCGTTGAAGTGACGGTAGTAGCCCTGAGCAGTGAACAATTTACTGCGGTAAGAGGAGCTGCTTGCTTTTTTCTTCCAAGAGAAGTTTTGCCACAGACTCCAGTTTTGTTTGGTGAGAATCACCTGTTGGCCGCTTTTCTGCCAAATTCCTTGTTGACCGTTAGCCACTTTGGCTCCACTGACGTTTAGATAACCTTGCCACTTGTTTTTATTGTCATAAAGACTGTAATAGGTGGAACCGTTAAAATGGCGGTATTGTCCTTTTGCTAAATAGGTTTTAGTAGCGAGAGTACTACTTTTTTGTTTGGCGTTCCAAGAAAAGCTGCTCCACAAGGTGTAATTTTTGCTTGTAACTGTGACGTATTTGTTCAGCTGCTGCCAACTACCTTGTGCCCCGCTGGTGAGGGTGACTCCGGTAGCGTTGATGTAGCCAACCCAGTTATTTTTATTATCGTAGAGACTTAAATACGTGCTGCCGTTGAAATGCTTGTATTGGCCTTTTGCCCGAAACGTTTGTCCCATTACTGATTTGGAGGTATTCTTTTTAGTCCAGTTAAAGCTGCCCCAGATGGTATAATTGGTACTTTTAATCGTAGCATAGCGGCCGTTGTTCTGATAATTTCCCTGTGGGCCGGCAGTATAAGTGACGGTGGCTTCTTCGACATAGCCCACCCAAGTATCTTTGCCGTTGCGCTTTTCATAGACGCTGAGGTAATTTTTCCCATTGGCGTGATAATAGATTCCTTTAGCTAGCAAGACCCGATTCAAAAAGTCGGTAGTATTGTGCTTATTTTTGAAAGTAAAATCTTTCCAGATCACAGTTTGACTATTTTTCAGATATAGGTAGCGACCGTGGCTGCGATAAGTTCCTTGCGCGTCCGTCAAGGTGGCAGCAGACTGAGGCAACCAGCCAATGACTTTGCCTCCGCTGCTGACTTGATAAAAGGTAGTACCGTTGAAATGTCTGGCTTGAGCTGTGATTGTCAATGTGCTTTTTAAAAAGTCGGTTGCAGGGCGAACCTTGGTTCCGCCGGCGTCTTGCCAGATGACTGCTTGAGCATCGCTGATGACAAGATAACCAGAAAGTAGTGTTGGGGTGCCGAAAGCATCAGCAGCAAATGTGCCAGCCGTATCTTTGCCATAAATCAGTTGGCCGGTATTTGTTGTCAATTCCAATAGATGGCCGTCAACGGCTTCACTGCTACGAAGGATTTGTAATGTTTGACCCGCAGTGATTCCGGTGGCGGGCTGTGTTGTTTGCGGATCATTAAAGAGTGCCTCAGGATCATTTACAGTGAAATAACCTGCCGCTTCGATCCAATCAACCTCTGGCAGGTCTTGCGTCTCAGTGTCACTTGTCGGCTTTTTCTCCCCAATATCCTGGGTGCCAGAAGGAGGAGTTTCCCCTGAATTAGCGGTGCTGCTGTCTTGAGTGGTACTTACCGAGCCTGTCTCGTTATCAGAGCTGCTATTGGTAGACGAGACAGCAGGGGGATTGCTGCTGTCATTGGTCAATGTATCAGAAGACGACTCCTCGTTTTCAACGTTGATTGTTTGACCACTGCTGGTGGATGTAGTGGTGCTGGAGAAAGTTTCCGCCTGAACCACAGGGGAAAAGGACATGCTGACCAACAGTCCTAAAGTAAGTAAACCAACTTTTTTCATTTTTATCCTCCTTAAAAATTGCCGACTACTTTCTTTTTTGCAAGAAAAGAGCCTATTAATTTGATTATAGCATCGAGCGGGAGTTTTCGTCTTGTTTCAAATGAAAGGAGCAGTGTGGAAATCGGTATCTAAAAAAGGGCACGTTATTTGCTGAGTTTTGCTAATTTGCTCAAAAAAATCTTGTTTTTTATTGACACACAGACTGAAAGCGTTTACTATAAGTGTGAAGTTAACCGGTTTCTAAAAAATAGACTGGATAAAGGAGGTTCCCAAATGAACCATGTGACCATCCAAGATGTCGCCAAGGCAGCGGGGGTCTCCAAAACCACCATCTCTCGCTTTCTTAACGGTAAATATCAATATATGTCAGAAGAAACCAAAGAAAAGATTCAGGCTGTCATAAAAGAGCTGGATTACATTCCCAGCAAACAAGCTCGCTCATTGAAATCCAAGCAAAAATATTTGATTGGCTTAATTGTAGCTGATATTGGTAATCTTTATTCCATGTATCTGATCAAAGCGGTGCAAGATGCATTGGCAGATACCGAATACCAGTTGGTGATGATGAGTACTGACAATTCGTTGGAAAAAGAAAATCACGCCCTAAAAGAATTGGCAGGTCAAGACATTGCCGGTATTATTTTGCAGCCGGTGGATCGCGTAGATGCGCCTTACGAAAGCTTAAAGAATTTTACGGTACCGATAGTTCTGATTGACCGTTATCTGGAACAGGTCTCTCATCCCAGTGTGTTGACAGATAATTTTGTTGCTACTCGGCGGATGGGTCAGCTGATTGTAGCGGCAGGGTACAAAAAGATTGTCCATGTTAGTGAACCATTGCAGGGAATCAGCGTACGTCTTGATCGTCATGATGCTATGAAGCTCACCGCACTGGAAAACGGTCTGGGCTTTACACTGATTGAAGCAGAAGGTGGCCGCGGCTTAACCCCTGAGAAAATTACAGCCGAGATTGACGGACCAACAGCATTTTTCGCAGCTAACGGAAATGCGCTACAATCACTGGTAACTGTTTGCAAAAAAGGTGGTCTTGGCTATCCGGAAGATTTGGGACTGGCAGGGTTTGATGATTGGTTTTGGGCAGAGCTTTTGACGCCTACTATCACTAGCATCCACCAAGACCCAACCGGAATTGGTCGACAAGCATTGGAGTTATTGCTGCAAAAAATTGCTGGTGGAGATTTCAACGGCCGTTTGGAAATTGCTGCCAATATTTTTCAAGGTGATTCCTTGTAGTACATTAAATTCACAACTGTTGCCGGGGCAGGTCCTCGGCGCAGCCAGGGTAGTTAACAATCAGAATGGAGTGAAAGAATGCAACCAATTATGATCAATACGATTGTCATGTTAGGGGAAGAAGGACTGGATCAGGCAACATTTGTGAAACGGCTGGCACAAGCTGGACCGGTGATCGATGGTGTGGAGATTCGCCAAGAATTGCTTCCACAAGATGAATTTGCACGAAAAGCATTTTTTTTGGAACTTTTAGAAACCGGTACACAAAAGAATTGGCAGCTCTTTTATTCGGTACCACAAAGCCTGTTTACCGCAACGGGACTAAATCCATTGTTGGAAAACTGGTTAGCAGAAGCCGCTGCGTTCGGTGCCGTTTCAGTCAAAGTCAATATTGGTGAAGTAGCAGGAATTAAAGCTGTTCATCCGCAAGAGCTCACCAATCTGTTAAGTAACTACCAACTGCAACTCACTATTGAAAATGACCAGACCGAAGCAAACGGCCGACTACAACCAGTTACTGAGGCACTGGCAGCTGTCACAGCCGCCTCGTTGCCTGTTGGTTACACGTTTGATGTGGGGAACTGGCTGGTGATGGGCGAAGATTTGCAGCAGGCATTTACCAAATTGCAGCAGCAAACAACTGTCTTACATTTGAAGAATGTCGCTAGTAACCGCCAGACGACACTCTTGGATGATGGCAGCGTTGCCTGGCGAGATTACCTGTTGGCAAAAGTGCCAGTGATCCTGGAGTACCCGATGGCATTTACAGAAATCGCCGGAGAAGTAGCCAAAACTCGAAATGCATTGTCAGAAAACAAGTGATACAAGCGACTGACAATTTTTGAAAATAAAGAAAGTGGGGAAAACAAATGGCAAAAGTAGTCACAATCGGTGAACCGATGATCATGTTCATTGCACAGACAGAAGGTGCGTTAAAAGACGTTGCAAGTTTTGACCGGTTCATCGCTGGAGCTGAAATCAATGTTTCCATTGGCGTCAAACGACTAAATCATGACATGACTTACATTACTCAAGTAGGCAACGACCCATTTGGAGCATATATCAAAGAATTTATCGCCAATGAAGGAATCGCTACAGACAAAGTTTTCACACATGAAAGTTACGGGACAGGTTTCCAATTGAAGAATAAAGATAGCCAAAACGATCCAGAAGTCGTCTATTTCCGTAAAGGTTCAGCCGCTTCACATTTAGGTGATACGGAAATCGAAGAAATTGACTTCACTGACGTGGACTTGTTGCACGTCACCGGCATCTTCATGGCATTGAACGAAAATACTTATACTTATGTGAAACAGTTGATGACAGCTGCTCGCAATGCGGGTACCCTGATCACCTTTGATCCAAATCTACGACCAACCCTTTGGCCGAATGAAGAAACCATGATTCAGCGCATCAATCAAATGGTAGCGCTTGCGGATTATGTGCTGCCGGGAATCAGCGAAGGACAACTACTGACTGGCCATGAAACAAAAGAAGAAGTTGCTGATTTCTATCTGGCACAAGGTTCTCGCGGTGTAATCATCAAATTGGGACCAGCAGGGGCTTATGTCAAAGTCAAAACGGCTACCGGGGAGTTGGAAGAAACTGTCGCCGGCTTCAAATTAGCAGAAGTCGTCGATACAGTCGGCGCCGGTGACGGATTTGCAGTCGGCGTCATCACCGGGCTCTTGGAAAATTTGAGTTGGCCAGAGATCCTGACTCGTGCCAATGCCATTGGTGCAATCCAAGTCAGCCATATTTCCGACAATGAAAACTTACCGACACCGGCACAACTGGCGTCATTTATCGCCGACCATGAAGGGGGCAAAGAGTAAATGAAGATCCAAGCAGCTATCGACCGAGTGCCACTAGAAGCGGCCATTGAACTGGTAGAGCAACTGCAAGCAGCTGACATTATCGAGCTGGGCACTTCCTTATCCAAAGATTTTGGACTGGCATCTGTCACAGAGACCAGAGATTTGCAGCGAGCGGGCAAACTATTGGCAGACATCAAAACCATCGATGAAGGGGAATATGAATTCCGCCGCTATTTTGAGGCTGGAGCTGATATTTTGACTGTGATGGGCGCTTCTGCCAAAGCAACGCTAGACATTTGCTATCAAGTGACGCAAGAATTCCAACGGGAAATGCTGATTGATCTGCTGGAATGCTCTGATAAGCGAATCGCTGCTATCGCTGACAGCTATCCCAATGCCATTTACGGAATGCATTTTGCCAAAGATGCTGGTCGGGTGACTGACGTTGCTGGTCAGATTGCTGCCTTTAAAGAAAAGTTTCCGGAAATTCGACGAGTTGCATTGGCAGGAGGACTGAAGTTGGCTGATATCCCAGCTTTAAAAGCAGCCGGCTTGGAAGTTGCCATCATCGGTTCGGCAATTACCGGTGCGAAAGAGCCAGCACTGGCACTGAAGACATTTATGGAGGCAGCAAAATGAAAAATCAAATGATGGATACCATTTTAGCCGAGGTTCACCAAGTAATCGATCAAGTAGAAGAGCCACAACTGGCGGCTTTTGTCCAGTTGTTACAGCAAGACAAACGAGTTTTTCTTTTAGGTGAAGGCCGCAGTGGTTTGCAGGGAAAAGGTTTTGCGATGCGCCTGATGCATATTGGTCGAAAAGTCTATGTGATTGGGGAAACCATTACCCCTGCGATTGCGTCGGAAGATATTCTGGTGGCTATTTCCGGCTCCGGCAAGACGGGACAAGTCCTGCAGCTGGCACAAAAAGCCGTGGACCAGGGTGTGACTGTCGTAGCTGTCACGAGTTCGACAGATTCACCACTGGCACAGCTGACACCCCATAAAGTGATCATTCCCGGGGCCACGAAAACTGGAAGTGGCGTGGCATCAATCCAACTATTGAGCTCGCTGTTTGATCAGAGCTTGCACTTCGTATTGGATTACGTCACTTTGGACCTCAGCCAAAAGCTGAATATTTCCAATGAAAGTGCCAAAGCTCAACACAGCAATATGGAATAACCTTATCACTCTTTAAAACCCAGCATCTAATCAACCTAAACGTCAAAATAAGACTTCAAGTTTTCAAAGTATACTTCTTTGAAACCAGACAATCCGAATTACCAGTAACATCACCGAGAAAATAGAATTTTCGAGGCTAGGCGTCTAATCAACCTAAACGCCAAAACAAGACTTCAAGTTTTCAAAGTATACTTCTTTGAAACCAGACAATCCGAATCACCGGCAACATCACCGAGAAAATAGAATTTTCGAGGCCAAGCGTCTAATCAACCTAAACGCCAAAACAAGACACCGAGTTTTCAAAGCGCACCTCTTTGAAACAGACAATCCGAATCACCGGCAACATCACCGAGAAAATAGAATTTTCGAGGCTAGGCGTCTAATCAACCTAAACGTCAAAACAAGACTTCAAGTTTTCAAAGTATACTTCTTTGAAACCAGACAATCCGAATCACCGGCAACATCACCGAGAAAATAGAAAAAGAAGGAGGAAACATTTATGGATTTTGCAATTGGTATCATTTTATTGATCACGTATTTCCTGTTAATCCGCTTTGCTGCCAAGGGGGGCAACCTGATGGTGGGCTTCTTTGTTATGGCTATCGTCTGGGCCGGCTTTAGTATCTTAGGAGGCCGCCTTACCTGGGACGAGGCTATGGTGAATATTTTCCAAGGGGGACCTGAAAGTTGGGGAGCCACTGCAGTAATTGTTATTTTTGGTTCTTGGTTCGGCCGGATCTTGATTGAAACGGAGATTGCTTCCAGTCTCATTAAAAAAACAGTGGAGCTCAGTGGTGAAAATCCGCTATTTACGACAATTTTGCTATCGTTAGTTACTACACTGATCTTCACCTCGACATTCGGTGCCGGTGCCGTCGTTGCCATCGGGATCATTGTATTGCCAATCCTCATGTCCCTTGGGGTACCGAAAAAGCTGGCAGTGACTAGCTATCTTATGAGTGTCGGCTCAGGGATGTACGTCAATATCGTATTGTTTAAACAAATGCAGGGGATCTTTCCGGAATACCAATACGACATGAACTATTTGAAATTCGGCTTTGCTGCGCTTGGTGTGCAAACGTTGATGATTATTTTGATGTTGGTTTTCGGATTGCGTAAGAAAAAATCTTTCAACTGGGCGGCGACGGCTGCAACGATCGAACGTAAAAAGGACATTCCTATCTACGCTTTGTTGACACCGGTGATTCCCGTTCTCTTGGCGATTGGCTTTAACTGGCAGCCAATTCCAGCCTTTATCGTGGCATCATTGTATGCGCTGGCTGTTACCGGTAAATTGCCTAACTACAAAGAAGGCACACGCTTAATTACTCGCACATTTTATGAAGGAGTCGTGGACGTTGCGTCCTTGTTAGGCTTCCTGTTTATTTTGCCGATGTTTAATAAAGCATCTGGCGTGGCAGCACCTTTCTTCCAAGCTGTTCTTGGCGATATTGTGCCAACCAATTCATTGGTTCTTTGTCTGGCCTTTGCAATCTTGATTCCACTGGGCTTGTTCCGTGGGCCACTGACAGTCTTTGGGGCCGGCAGTGCTACCATCGGAATCTTGCAGGCAATGGGGGTCTTTCCTGTCAGTCTGTTGTTCCCGCTGATTTACATCCCAACCATCGCGATGAACCTGTCTACCTGTCCGACGCAATCTTGGAACTTGTGGGCGCTAAATTACACCAAGGTGAGCGCCAAAGAGTTTATGTTGACCGGTGTACCGTGGGGCTGGGTAGCTGGTGCAGTTAATGTGATGATCTGTTACTTCATGTTTGGTTAAGGAGTGGATAATATATGAAACGAGCAATCCGTGTCGGCATTGACGTTGGGGGTACCCATACGAAGGCTGTGGCAATTGACAATGATACATTTGAAATCGTGGGGATTGGTTCTGTGAAGACCACTCATGACGATGAACTGGGGGTTTCTGCCGGGGTTGTCCAAGCATTTGAAAAATGTTTGAAAGATAACGGCATCGCCCCTGAAGAGGTGACTTTTATCGCTCACAGTACGACACAAGCGACCAACGCACTCTTAGAAGGAGATGTGGCGGTGACTGGTGTCGTGGGAATGGGCAACAGTTTTATGGCAAAGCGCCAAGCGAAAATCGACGACATTGTTTTGGATGAGACCGGTAAACGTCGTATCAAAACCCATAACCGCTACATTCCACTGAAAAAATTTGACCGAGACACGGCCAAACGTACCATTGAAGAGTTAGTGGGAGCTGGCGCAGAAGTAATCGTAGCTTCTGAGGCTTTCGGCGTGGATGACAATCTGGAAGAACAGGAACTGGCAGCCGTGGGTAAAGAAATGGGCTTGGAAGTTTCTCAAGCTTCTGATATTAGTAAAATGTATGGCTTGTCCAAACGTACTCGAACAGCGGTGATTAACGCATCAATTTTGCCGAAAATGTTTGAAACAGCTGACAGTACCGAAGATTCTGTTCGCCAAGCGGGGATCAAAGTACCGCTGATGATCATGCGAGGCGACGGCGGGGTAATGGACATTAATGAAATGCGCAAACGGCCGGTTTTGACCATGCTTTCCGGCCCAGCAGCCTCCACAGTCGGAGCATTGATGTATTTGAAAGCATCTAATGCGGTGTTCTTTGAAGTTGGTGGTACCAGTACCGATATTGGTGTCATCAAAAATGGCCGCCCGATGATTGATTATTCCGTTGTCGGCGGGCACAAGACGTTGATCAGCTCATTGGATGTTCACGTTTCCGGGGTAGCTGGTGGTAGTATGGTTCGAGCTGACAAGAGTGCCGTTGTGGCGGTGGGCCCACGTTCAGCCCATATCGCAAAACTGCCTTATGTGGCTTTTGCAAAACCGGAAGACATCGTTGATCCAAAAGTCGTGCGCATTCAACCGTTAGAAAATGATCCAAATGATTACATTGCTATCGAAAGCGCCAATGGCAAACGTTACGCCATCACAGTAACCTGCGCAGCCAATGCACTGGGGCTGGTGAAAGAAGGCGACTACTCCTATGGTTATCCGGAAAGTTGTAGAAAAGCTATCGGAGCTTTGGCAGCAGAACTGGGAGTTAGTATCGAAGCTGCGGCCACGCAGATCATGGACAAGGCCTCAGATGTCGTCATCAAAGTCATCAACTTTTTGGCAGACAAGCACAAGGTGGAGCGCAGCCAGATTTCACTAGTCGGCGGCGGTGGTGGAGCGACAGCACTGTTGCCATACACAGCCAAACGCATGGGTCTAGGCTATGATATCGCCAAACACGCAGAAGTCATCTCTTCCATCGGCGTTGCCTTAGCCATGGTTCGTGATGTCGTGGAACGGGTCATCCCGAACCCGGCACCACAAGATTTAGAAGATATTCGCAACGAAGCCATTCAATCGGCAACTAAATCTGGCGCGTCTCCAGAAACCATCGAAGTCCAAATGGAGATTGATGCTCAAACCAATAAAGTACGGGCAATCGCTACTGGTTCTACTGAAGTGAGAACAACGGATCTGGCTGCCAAAGTAGATGAAGCCGAAGCTTTGAAACTAGTGGCAAAATCCATGCAGGTGGCTGAAGAAAAAGTATATCTCATTGAGGAAAATGACTACTTCTTCTGCTTTGGCACAATGAAAAATGACAAGCAAGAGATGCGAATCATCGACAAAAAAGGCTTTATCAAAGTTCAACGAGGGGATGCCGAGGCGAAAAAAGCGACTGTCGGCGGAATTCGCAACATCGTTGACAATTACTGGGAAGATCTGGCTGTCTACAAGAGCGATATCAAACTGGCTCCGGATATCTATCTATGTATTGGTGCTAAAGTTATCGACTACACGGGGATGCTGGAACTGTCTCAGCTGCATATGGTGATGGATACGGAACTGATGCAACACGGAGGCAAAGAAGAAGTGATCGTCGTAGGCGCTCGGAATAACCTATGATAAACGTGAAAGCAGCTCTGCATGAGGCGCTGGCCGCTGATCCATATCAAGATGCCTTGGCACAACTAGCTGGTGACCGCTTCGGAAAGAAGATTGCGGCAGCTAAAAGAGCCGAACTGACAACCGCAGCTTTGAAAATCGGCGTGAAGCTGGCAGAAAAACTTTTGCAGGACCACTCACTTGAAATTGAAACCACCCAGGATTTGGCACCACAAACAGATACTGAAGAGCTGTCAGCTGCCGACCTTGAAATTAGTCGTGAACCACAAGCATCAACAAGTGGCAACAATCAAAAGTGGCAGCCATTACTGGACACGGCCGCTTTAGCTATCCGCTTAGGAGCCTTGGTGACTGAAGCTGAATATCCGATTGCCCCGGAATTTACCACCATCGGATATTTTGAGACACCCAATGAAATTTTCATCAATCGCTATTTTGCCCGCTATGATGCACAGCTCGCAGCTGCCAAAATGCCTCTTTTGCGCTACGATTCATGGCGCTCAGTTGTAATCGCCCATGAACTATTTCATTATCTGGATGAAACGCAAAAGGCAGTTCCACTGCAGGAATATCGACTGAAGCTGTGGAAGCTGGGACCGTATACTCATCAGACAGAACTTCCTATCTTGCGGGAAATTTCTGCGATGGCTTTTGCCCAAAGACTGACTGGCTGGCCCTTTTATCCTGGTCGCCTCAGTGAAATGCTTTTGAAACTGACCCAGCTTGATAGCGCTTCGCCGCAAAATTAGCAAAGAGCCAGCTTAAAAAATATTCAGCCTAAAAAGGATCCCTGCATATCACACGGCAGGGATCCTTTTTTGCTAATGTTCATTTCTTGCTTGCATTTACTCGCTTATTAGTCGCTGAATCCACAACATTCAGAGCGTGATTTTCTCTCAGGTAGCGGTCTTTTACCGGGCGAGGCAGTTTTTTGAAGGCGGCTTCGGCTTTGGTGGCTTCGCTGCGAGTTTTGAAAACTTCCGCATGGATCATAGTCAGGGGCCGGCGACTTTGAGGATGGGTATACTTGGCCCCGATGCCGGCGTTGTGTTCTGCCAGCCGTCTGGTGAGATCCGTGGTGTAGCCGCCATAATAGCTGCCATCCCGACAATGAAGAACGTAAAAATAATGCTCAGTTGCGGCCATTTCCAAATAGCATCTCCTTGATTTCTTGGGTGTATTCGCCATCTGTGCCATAAGTAATCAGCGGCGGTGCGACTTTAAAGCCGTCTGTCTTACCATCCTTGATTCCTTCGACCAACAAAATATTGGCGTCCTTGTCGGCTTTTGGATAGACAAAACGCACACGCTTAGGAGCAATCCGATAGTCTGGCATCAGTTGCATGATTTCTAAAAAACGCTCTGGTCGGTGAACCATCGCAAAGCGGCCGTTCATCTTGAGCATTTTGGCGGAGACCCGCAGGACATCGTGGAGATCAGCGTGGATCTCGTGGCGGGCAATCGCCAGGTGGGGATTGGGATTTTTATCGTTTGTTGGCAGATTTTTGAAATAGGGAGGATTACACAGCAACAGATCTACTGAATCAGCGGAAATCACCGACAAACTGTCTTTTAAATCCAACTGATGGACTGTAATCTGTTCTTCCAATCCGTTCAGTGCGACACTCCGCTGAGCCATGTCGGCGAGCCGCGGCTGCAGTTCCACCATTTCGATTTGCGCGAGTGTTTTTTTTGCAACGAACAGACCCACCGCACCGTTACCCGCACACAAGTCGACGATTTTGCCTCGTTTGGGAATTTTGGGGAAATTGGCCAGGAGCACTGCATCCAACGAAAAGGAAAAGACTTCGCTGCTTTGAATGATGCGAATATCTTCGGCATACAGCTGATCAATGCGTTCACCAGTATGTAAGTCCATCAAAAGGCCTCGTTTCTGTAGTTTAAGTAGAAAGCAGCAGCCAGTTTGCGGCCACGCTCTTTAACAAAATTTAAAATGCTAAAAAGCAGGGCATCAAGCGTTCGTCACCTGCTTTGCAATAAATTGTATTATACTATGTCCGGCGGTTTTGGCAAACTGCAAAAAGAGACTTGTCACTCTCGCAAAAGTTTTGCATACTAGAGTGTGTCTGAAAACACCAGTGACAATTGACGCGTCTTTTCATTCAATCAAGATGAGAAGGCCTTTATGAACTCGCATCTGACAGGTGGTCTTTTATGAAAGTCACGATAATGGTTTAATTTTCACGGTGTTTCTAGCAATTCTCTACCAATAAATCAATTGTAAGAAAAGCCTCAGGAAAGGTTGATAGTATGTTTTATTCGTTTATTCGCGTTGTGGCACGAGTCGTTTTATTTGTGGTCAACGGACGGGCTGATTTTCAAAATCGGGAAGCACTGCCCCAAGAGGAGAACTATATTCTGGTAGCGCCACACCGCACCTGGTGGGACCCCTTGTATATGGCAGTCGGTGCACGGCCGAAAAAATTTGCTTTCATGGCTAAAGAAGAACTTTTCAAAAATCCCATTTTGCGATTTATCTTAGTCCATGCCAATGCATTTCCCGTCGATCGTAATAATCCGGGACCTAGCGCAGTGAAGACGCCAATTAAGTTATTGAAAAATTCCGATCTTAGTTTAATCATGTTTCCTAGTGGCACGCGTCATTCCACTGATCTGAAAGGCGGTATGGCACTAATCGCTAAAATGGCTAAAGTCCGAATCGTCCCCAGCGTGTATCAAGGGCCGCTGACTTTCAAGGATCTTTTGAAACGCCGCAAAGTAAAAATGCGTTTCGGCGAGCCTATCGACATCTCAGACATCAAGAAGATGGACAAAGAAGGCATGGCCGAAGTCGAACGTCGTATCCAGGCAAGCTTCGACCAGCTGGATAAAGAAGTCGACCCAAGTTTTAAGTATGAAGTGAAGTAAGGATAATTAGAACAATGGAAAATCCTCTGGCTCAGTGTTGCTAGGGGATTTTTTCTAGGCCATTTTTACTTTTTTTCAAAGCGATCTTTTTTAAGTTGCTAGTTTTCCTGCGTTTTCCATTTTCTTTTTTTGTTTCTAATAAACGGGGGTTTGGAAAAATTTGAAAGAGATGTAACCAATGGGAAAGTTAATTGTTATATAGGTGGAAGGGGGAGAAAGATGGATATTGGGCAATATGAACAGCAGTTGATTACAATTGCAAAAGAGCTCATCGCATATCTGATTAAAGCTGGTGCCAGCAAAGAGGATGCTCAAGATACCTCTCAGGAAGCCTTTGTTAAATTATTGGAAACAGAACTTGTTTTGTCGCCAGATAAATTACGTGCGTGGATGTATCGAGTTGCGATAACCAGATACTACAATCTTTATAAGCGGAAGAAGCGCTACCTTGAATTAATTCCAGAAATTATTTCTAAGTCACAATGGAGTGACATAATACTTCCTGATAGCGGTCTCATCACTGCTCTAGGAAAGCTGGAATTAGAAGAAAGTCTACTCATTTTGATGCGCTATGAGCAGGAGCTTAGTGTCCGTCAGATTTCTGTAATACTGGAAATTAGCGAGAGTGCGGTGAAAACTCGGTTATTTCGAATTCGAGGCAAGTTAAAACAATTTATTGAAGAGGAGTAAGGATAGATGGAAAAGTTGGATGTAGAATTTGAAAAATTGGCCCGTAAGACAAAACGAAAAAGAACGATAACTACAATACTGATTTCAATAATTTGTGCAGTAATTATTTTTTGTGGCGGAATCTTTGGAATCGAGTATTTGAGTGGGCAACATCGGCAACAATTGATTGAGAAAGTCGGTATGGAAATTCAAATCAATTCACCTAATGTCCAAACCAAGGGGTGGTCATTTTCAAAAGACTCACTTTTTGGAGGGACAGTGATACATGACAGCTATAAGAATATCAATGGCTATTATGTGAAGTGGAGCAATATTTCTTCTAAATATTCATGGTTGGGAGCGGACTTTGGTGGCGATAGATCAGATATGATTTACAATCAAACTAGTAAATTCGATATGGATGAGGAAAGTTATCAAAAAATTGCTCATTTTTACAATAGAAAATTAACAGGGAACAATAAAGAGCCAGAGCAGCAAATTAAAGAATTATCAACGATGACGGGGTATGTCGGTGAGCTAGCGGTTACCTTCGATAGAGACTATACGTACCAAGAAATATTGTCATTGATCCCTGATAATTTGATGATTAATTGGTACTGGTTAGGGGTCGCTGGTAAAGATGATCCGAATCTAAGCGATGAACAGGGCTACTTTGGTATCCAAGCAGAAGACACTGAGGGAACCCTGACCAACGAACAATACGATGAATTTCTTCGTGTCGCCAATAAGTATGGCAACCTAAAGGAAAATGAAGGAACAAAGCGCTCACCATTATTGCGTATGCTACCAACTGTGACAAAGGAGTACAAGACACTTGCTGCTACAAAGTTTGCGGGGGTTATCTTGACTGGCAATACCGAAAATTTTGCGCAAATCAGCAACGCCCCATGGATACACGCGTCTTCCATCGGTGCTACGGTTCAGAGACTCCCATATATTCAGTCAGCCAAACAATGAATCGCTGCCGCTTTTCTGGAGTAAAAAAAACGATAGATTACAAATATCGGCTCAAACGAGGACTGTTTGAGTCGTTTTTTTATACTGTTGAATGTACTTTACTTGCAAGGGATTTTATCTCTAGAATAAATTTTTCGAAAGAGCTGCAGCTAAAGTGTTGAGTTTTGCTTCAGTTAAATACCTTTGTTTGAAATCACGGAAAAGTACAGGGTGCATCGACAATCCCGACTTTTGAATTGCCATTCCCGACATCTGCTTTTTAAAGAATTGTCTGGCGGTGTTACTATTCGTAAACTGAAGAAAAACAAAGGAGTGTGGCAAGGATGGGGAAAATCGCTGATCGATATTTTGAAGTCAACCCTTGGGTAATAAAAGAGAGGGGCTTGGATTCGGCCTATAATGAGGTTGCGGAATCAATTTTTTCTTTAGGCAATGAATATGCCGGTGTTCGTGGCTATCATGAGGAAGGAACGACAGATGCTAGCTTGTTGGGCAGCTATTTTAATGGAATTTACGAAAATGGTCGACATTTAAATCGAGTTCAATACAAGGGGATTGTGCAGCGAATTCATTTTATGGTAAATACTGTCGATTGGTTGTACACCAGAATCCGACTAGATGGCGAAGCAGTAACAATCGGTCAAAGTCACATCACAGACTTTAGTCGTGAATTGGATTTGCGCAGTGGCATTCTGACTAAGAATTATGTGGTGACGTTGTCTAGTGGCAAAGCGGTAAAATTATCTTTTCGTCGTTTTTTGCATATGGAAAAAGTAGAAAATATGTTCCAAGAAATCACTGTTACCCCTCTTAACGAGCCAGTCACACTGGAAATGAAATTGGGAGCAGACTTTAAAACCAAACATTTCGGAGAAGATTATCGGTATTGGCAGATTTTAGAAAAGAAAGTCCTGCCTCAAGGTGGCGCAATTTTGGGGGAGACCAACACTACCAAACAGACGCTGTTGTCAGCCTTCACGCTGGATTACTCGCAAGTACCGGATCAAGTAGCTGATATCGATGAAGAATATTTTGTCGGAAAACAGCTCACGGTTTCTTTGGAACCGCAGCAAGAATTTCTTGTACGAAGACACGCAGTGAATATTGCTGAAAAAAGTGGCAAGGGTCAGAAGGATTGGGTTAGTGGACTTGATACGGTAGAAGAAAATTTCAAGTTGACTTGGGAAACAGCTCAAACTTCCCAACGAGCCTATTGGAAGCGGGTTTGGCAAAATGAAGATATTGAAATCGTGGGAGACGAGGCACAGCAGCAGGGCATTCGCTTTTGTATTTTTCAATTGAATCAAACCTATCATGGACAAGATCCTCGTAACAATATCGGTGCTAAAGGATTGACCGGTGAAGCCTACAGTGGACATGCTTTTTGGGATACGGAGACCTGCTGCCTGCCTTATTACCTGTTTTCAAACCTGGAAGCCGCTAAAAATCTTTTGGAGTTTCGTTATCACACACTGGATCAGGCCCGTAACCGTGCCAAAGAACTTGACTGCCAAGGGGCCTGTTATCCTATTGCCACATTAAATGGAAATGAATCCAGCGATTTGTGGCAACATGCTTCTTTGCAATTCCAGCCAAGTTCTGGGGTGGCTTTTGCTATTTGGCACTATAGTAAATTTGCCGATGATCGTGCATTTCTCTATCGTCACGGCTTAGAAATGCTTTTAGAAATCAGCAGATTTATGGTGAGTCGAGGGGATTGGGATCAAAACGGCGAGTACTTTGGGTTGTGGTCTGTCATGGGTCCAGACGAATTTCAGATGATGGTCAATCATAATACTTACACCAATCTGATGGCCAAGTTCAGTATTGACTACGCACTGGCTTTGCTGAAAGAAGTGCAGCAAAATAGCCCAAGAGACTATGAAGCCATCCTAGCTAAGACGGCAGTGACTGAAGAAGAATTAGCACAATGGCGTCGTTGTTCCGATCACATGAAGATCATTCAAACTGAAACGGGACTCTTTGAACAACACGAAGGCTTTTTCCAATTGCCGCATGTGGATATCCACAAGATTCCAATTACCGATTTTCCTTTGTATCATCACTGGTCATATGATCGAATCTATCGAAACGATATGATCAAGCAGCCAGATGTTCTAATGTTTTTGTTCCTGCTTAATCAGCATTTCACGACTGAAGTTAAACGAGTCAATTATGATTTTTATGAGCCAAAAACGATTCATGAGTCCTCATTGTCTCCGGCAATTCATTCGATTTTAGCAGCTGAGCTTGGAAAAGAGTCAGAGGCCAATTCATTTTTTGAATTCGCTACTCGGATGGATCTTGATAATTACAATCGCAATACAAGAGAAGGGTTGCATACAACGTCGATTGCCGGTGCTTGGATGAATATCATTTATGGGTTTGGTGGTGTCCGTAGTGACGCTGACAAGTTAGTAATCGCGCCGACGATCCCACAAGATTGGGACAGTTATTCTTTCCATCTTCATTATAAAGGGGCCCATCTTTTCATAGCCGTCACAAAGGCTGACTATCGTATCGATATGATGGACAAAGCTGAGCTATCAATCCTTCTGCAGGGCAAAGAGGTTCTTTTAAAAGAGGGGAGCAATACCTTCAACTGGGGATAAGAAAAGGCGTGAGGCTTGAATTTGATGGCCAAAATCAACAATTCACAGTTAAGAAGAGAAAATCCTAGTCTCAAAAAGCAAGTCCATTATCAAAGAGCAATAATGGACTTGATAGAAAGGAGCAGAAGATGCAACATATTTTGACGGAAGATGGCTTTCAGCCGGAAGCTGCGGTGCATTTTGGTAACAAATTTTTGGTAGCAAACGGATATTTGGGTGTCCGAGGAACTTTGGAAGAATACACCAAAGAGGAATTAGCTGCAATCAATCTTGCTGGTTTATACGATCAGGTTCCAGATAAGTGGCGTGAACCAGTCAATGCGCCGAATCCTTTCTTTACGTTCATTCGTGTAGCTCAACAACTGGTGAGCGTCAAAACGCAGGTGCCAGTAGCCCACAGCCAAAGTCTGGATCTATATACAGCTATCCACCAGCGACGTTCAGAGTTTGCTGTTAAAAACAACCACATTACGATTGAAGCCAAACGAACAGCTTCAGCGGCAGAAGTCCACACTTTATTGCTGGATTACCAAGTAACCGTTACAGAAAAGACGACCTTGGAGATTGTTACCGGAATTGACGGAGACATTTGGGATATCAATGGTCCCCACTTGCAGGACTATCAGATGGAATCTGGTCAGATTTTACAGCTGACAGCTGCGACTCAAGAAAGCGGCCAACAGGTTTCTGTTGGGGAAAAAGTTTTTAGCGAGACGCCGCATGAAGAATATTTCACTGTCGATCAAAAACACTTATTACGACATTTGTCATTCAAACTGGACGCAGGTGAGACGGTCAAAATCAGTAAATTGATTAAGATCTACCATTGCGGTGAGCAACAGAATCCACAAAGAGCATGCCGAGAAAGTTTGGTAACAGCGACAGCAAAAGATATTCAACAAGCTTGGGAAGCCCACAAAAAAGTTTGGCAAGCACGTTGGGCACTGACAGATGTAGAAATTGCCGGTGATGAGGCGGCAGATTTTGCCTTGAGGTATAGCCTGTACCAGCTACAAATTATCGCTCCTCATCATTGCAGCGGACTATCCATTCCTGCCCGCGGTCTTTCCGGACAGACCTATAAAGGTGCTGTCTTCTGGGATACAGAGATGTTCATGATGCCGTTCTTTTTGCATCATGATTCAGAACTGG
This sequence comes from Enterococcus infantis, assembly GCF_049166715.1. NCBI lineage: Bacteria > Bacillati > Bacillota > Bacilli > Lactobacillales > Enterococcaceae > Enterococcus > Enterococcus infantis. The sequence continues at coordinate 261,303 of NZ_JBMHFB010000005.1, forward strand.
TCCGAAATCTGTTACAATATCGGATTGACAGTCTGACTGAAGCACGAAAAAAAGCCGCTTCATACGGCTATCGCGGTGCATTTTTTGCTTGGGAATCTCAAGAAGGCGGCTTTGATGCTACTAGTGATTACAATGTGGTAGATGTTTTTACTAAACGCCCACAGAGGACTTATTTTAAAGACAAGCAGATCCATATTTCTGGCGATATTGTCTATGCCCTAAAACAGTATTTTCAATATACAGGTGATGATCAACTACTACTTGCAGGTGGTTTGGAATTAGCATTGGAGGCTGCCCGTTTCTATTTGTCTTACTTATATTACAAGCCGGAAAAGGACCATTATGAATTGATCGATGTTCTCGGTCCAGATGAGTATCATGAGCGGGTGTACAACAATGCTTACACCTCTAAGATCGCACAGTTTACGATGACAACCGCACTTCAGTTGACCGAAGAGCTGAGGAGTCGTCACCCAGAAGTAGTGACAGAGCTTTTGGAGAAACTAACTTTTTCAGAGGATCTAGCCGCATTAAAAATCATGGCACCGAAGATATTTGTACCCAAACCGGCTGCTTCTACTGGACTGATTGAGCAGTTCGATGGCTATTTCAAACTGGAGGATACTCTTCCAAAAATTCTGAAACAGCGCTTGCTAGACCCTAAAGAATACTGGGGCGGGGCTTATGGAGTGGCCAGCGATACGCAAGTCATTAAACAAGCAGATGTAATTATGCTCCAGTACTTATTCAGCAATGAGTACACACAAGAGGAGCTGACCAAAAATTGGCAATATTACGAGCCTCGAACTGAGCACGGGTCATCCTTGAGTGCGTGTATCTATGGGTTAACAGCTTGCTTGATTGGAAAAGAGGAGTGGGCTTACGACTATTTCATGAAGACAGCAGAGGTAGATCTAACCGGTGAAAGCAAAAGCTTCGCTGGTGACTTATATATTGGTGGGACGCATCCAGCAGCCAACGGTGGGGCTTGGATGGTAGCAGTTCTAGGTTTTTGTGGGCTGAAGATCACCAAAAACGGGATTCAATCACAACCACGACTGCCGCAAAAATGGCGACAAGTAAGTTTTAAGATTTGCTATCAAGGGCAAACTTACCAGATTAACTGTAGCCACGAGGGCAGTCAGATGACAATTATCTAATCAAAAAGCAAAGATAAGTCAGGTTTAGCTCTTTTGAAAATGTACTACAAAACCAAAAAAGACGAACAACAGCACATCAAATTGGCCGTTGTTCGTCTTTTTTTAGTTCATTGCCCCAAAAACCTGCAGCTCGGCATCAGGCTGGAAAAACTTCATGCGCTTGCTATCCTCAGCTTATGAACTACGCCAGACACGACACTAGCCGACTGTTTCTTGGGGGCTGTTGCGGTATTCTACCGGTGTAATGCCAACTTCTTTTTTGAAAATTTTAGTGAAATAGGAATAGTTGTCATAGCCTACTGCACTAGCAATCTGATAGATAGGTTCGTCGGAGTGTAGTAACAGACTCTTGGCTAAGCCTAATCGTTTTTCGGTGATATAGCTTACCAGGGTCTGACCCGTCTCTTTTTTGAAGACGCGTGCCAAGTGGTCTTCGCTTAAATAGACAATCTCTGCCAATGCTTTACGGTTCAAATCCTCGGTAAAATGCTTGTCAATATAAGTGATTAAAATATTGGCAATCGATTGTTTGGATTCGGTTAAACGAATGTAGTCGCGAGCGGTATCAAAATAATAAGTCAAGTACTCTAGAAAAGCCTCTAACGAATTGTAACAACGCTGTAAACGATAGTCGTGCTGGGGATTTTGGAAAAGCTTATGGGCTAAAATTCCTTTTGAATCTAAGAAGATTCCAGTTTTCTGAGTGATATCCAAGCGCAGACTTTTTAGGACACCTGCGGCTACCAATCCTTGGAACTCAAAGGTTTTGATTTGATCTGCCAGCTCACTGCGAATTTGGCAAGAATCTGCGCTCAGTAAGAGATTGGCAGTTTCTATCGGTATCTCGTGATAGCTTGGCAGCTCCGGCAAACTGCCTCGAAGTAGATATAGACTTTGCGCGTGACCAACCGTTTTTTCCAGAAAGCTATACAGAAGTTTGGTCTGAGGCAAGATAGTCTCCAAGATAGCTGTTTCTCCGGCTACAATCTGGATATCATGTTGGGTAATTTCAGCCAATCGCTCCCGAAAGAACTTGAGCTTTCCCGGTAAATCTGCACTTTGACTCTGAGGAATTTTCAACAGCAGAAAATATTTTTCAGCGCAGTTGTCTAACTTGAAGAGTGCGGCTAAGCGGTAAGGGAACTCCATCTGCAATAAATCATCTACTGCTGTTTTTAGTAGTTCGCTCCAAGTGATTTCGCTGGCAGAGAGTTCAGAAAATGCTACTTTCAAACTGATAATTAGTGGTAATAAGCGTTGATCAGGTTCCAACCGAATACTCATCTTTTGGATATCATCAATAAAGGAGGCTTGTTGTTCTGCTGTCCGCTGCGGCTTTCGCAGGTGATCATACCAGAAAGTCCGTTCCAACAGATAGCGGTCATTCGGATTCAAGATCGTGGTCTGCTTTTTATCTAGAATTTTACGGACAGCCTTTTTAATGATCAATTCCAGTTTGTCGTATTCAATAGGTTTCAGATAATACTCAAAACTCTCCAACTCGATGGCTTTTTGTGCATAATTGAAATCGGCATAATTGGTCAAAAAAATCGCCTGAACATCATACTTTTCTTGCCGAATCCAGGAAAGCAGCTCCAAACCGCTGCCACGGGGCATTTCAATATCACTAATCAGCAAGTCAATTCGCTGATCTTTAAGTACAGCTTGTGCTTGTTGCATGTTAAAGGCGCTGAAGACCTGCTGAATTCCGAGGTCTGCCCAATGGATTTTTTCTTGTAAGGCTTTGATGATATACCGGTCATCGTCCACTAACAAAATATTCATTTCCTATTTCTCCTCCTGAGTGATGTAAAATGCTGGAACGAGCGGCTGGTTAAGCGTCAGCTGAAGGTTCGGAAAGATCCTTAAAAGGAATGACTAGCTGTATCCAAGTGCCATGTCCTTTTTGATTTTTGAAAGACAGCTTGTATTTGGAACCATACAATAAATCCAAACGTTCCCCGGCATTTGTCAAGCCAACGTGTTTTCCCTCTGGGGTGACTAGCGATTTACGCTGAGTAAGCTTTTCTAGAACTTCTGGCGGAAAACCGTAGCCATTGTCCTTGATGGTGACAGCGTAATGGGACTTTGCCTGATTGGCAAATCCAACGTCAATGTCGATGACTAAGTTTTCATCGACGGTATAGGAATGTTTGACGGCATTTTCGATAAAGGTTTGCAAAATTAGTGGTGGAATAGCAGCTTGCAACAGATTTTTATCTAAGCGTAGATAGGTTTTCAAGCTGTCACCATAGCGTAGTTTTTGTACTGTCAAATAGTCTTCGATATGGCTCAGTTCATCGGCTAAGGGAACAAAATCTTGATTGGATTGAAAGAGGTACCGCAGATATTTAGAGGTGGAGAGAGTGAGCTCCTCGATTTCATGGTAGTTCTCTGTTTGGACCATGCTGTGAATGGTCGAGAGGATATTTAAATAAAAATGCGGCTGAATCTGTGTTCGTAAATAATTCAGTTCCATCCGTTTTTGTTCCAGCTCAGATTCGTAAACATTGATTCTAAGATTTTGCATCTCTCGTACCATGCCGGTAATTTGATCATTGGCATTGTCCAGTTCAGCGATTCCTTCGTCGATTAAAAGGACGGGTTCTTCATTGGAGATCCGAATCAGCCGGTCGGTAAATCGTCTCACTGGTCGGATTACTCGTGTCTGAATATAAAAGAGCATAAACAACGACAATCCGCCGATCAAAATCGGTAGCAGTAGCATCAAAAGCTGTAACAGAATCATATTCTTGAAGGCAGATGGATAGTCAATCGCTACAAAAACGTCAAAAGGCAGCTGCGTGTCGGTTTTGTGAAAGGTCAATATGGGGTTGCCGAAAAGAAGATTAGCAGCACCGACACCAGGATTTTCAGGCCTTGTAGTAGTTACCATTCCTCTATCCCCGACCTCAATAGTCTTTAAGGGAGCTAATATTTTTTCAGTTGCTACCACTGCATAAATGGTTTTTCCTTCGTAATTGACGCTGCGATAGAGATACTCTTCATTGTAAAAAGTCACTTTGTCCCAATTATTGCTAGCGCCACTGGTAGTGATTTGACGCTTGGGTTCTAAAAAAAACTTCTCCAGCTGCTGATAGGCACTGTAATCGATATGGATAGCCGAAGCATTGGTAAATCGCTGATTATCGGCAGTAGATACCAGAAAGGTCCAATCGACATTGGTTGAGTACATAAAATCAGTAACCCGAGTGCGAAGCTTGCGCAAGCCAGTGTCGAACTCGTTGTGGTTAGTACTTTTTGAAATTTCATCAATGGAAGGCTCATGAAGTGCACTCCAAAATAGGAAGTGATCCACGGCATTCAACTCTTTTTGCAAAGACCCAGCATAGATTTGGACGGAGCTTGAGAGTTGGTTGATGTTTTGTTTATGAATTGTACTGATACTTAAAAAACTCAAGATAAAGTTAATAATCAAAATCGGAATTAGCAAGATAATCAGCATCTTAGCGTAATAATCGATGGAATGACTGGAATTGGTGATTTTGATATTCTGCATGCGTTTTCACCTCTCTTCTTATTATACTGTATTTCACTTTGGTGCCGGTTGCACTTTTACGACAGCTTTTTGTCAGTTGTCGGAATTGTACACAATGAATAGTAAGCGGATTCACATCATGACGGAATTCTGCCTGAGAAGGCTATTGATTGTTCTATATCCTAAAATGCTGCCCCGCTATAATCAAAAGTGTAAAAGGGAGTCGGCGGACTGGCTAGTGTAATAACGGCCTGCTGATTGAAAAAGAGGAATAAGGAGGAGACAAAGTTTATGGAAAAGTCGATTCGTCCGGCTGTTGAAAAAAAGGGCTTCAAAGATTTGTATAAGCGTAAGATCAAAGGCAGCATACCATTATATGCCTTATTGCTGCCATCCCTGATTTTGCTCATCGTGTTTGCCTATGTACCGATGGGAGGGCTGATCATCGCTTTTAAAGACTACTCACCGGCACTAGGAATTTTGAAGAGTCCTTTTGTAGGGATAAAGCACTTTATTCAGTATTTCAATTCGTTTCAGTTCGGAGTCACTTTAAAAAACACCTTGAAAATTTCTATTTACAGTATTGCTGTGGGATTTCCACTGCCGATCATCTTAGCCTTGATCTGTAATCAGATTCGTTTGGAAAAATTCAAGAAATTCTTCCAGGTAACGACCTACTTGCCGCATTTTATTTCTACGATGGTGATGTGTGGGATGCTCTTATTGTTTTTATCCCCCAATAACGGTTTAATCGCAAATGTTTTGAAATTGCTAAACATTGATATGCCGAATCTGATCTCTAATCCGAGTCGTTTTGCATCAGTCTATGTTTGGAGTGATGTCTGGCAGCATGTCGGCTGGGACAGCATTATCTATTTGGCGGCTTTGTCGGCGATTGATCCTACGTATTATGAGGCGGCAACGATGGACGGAGCTACTCGGCTGCAAAAGATCCGCCACATCGATATTCCGCTGATTATTCCTACTGCAATGATTCTGTTGATTTTGCGGGCGGGCGGTATCTTGAATGTCGGATTTGAAAAAGTCCTGCTGTTACAAAACCCTCTAAATCTGCAAGGTAGCGAAATTATTTCAACCTATGTGTATAAAGTCGGAATGCAAAATTTCCAATACAGTCTTTCTACTGCAATCGGTCTGTTTAACACTGTTGTCAATGTCATCGTTTTGGTTTTCGTCAACTGGCTCTCCCGCAAGACGACCAAAACCGGTTTGTTCTAGGGGGTGCAGAATATGGAAATGACGAAACCAACCAAGAAAGCTTCTGTCAGCAAGTGGCGGAAAAAGCCAATGAAGGAACGAATCTTTGACGTCATCATTTATGGCAGTTCCATCTTATTAATTTTATTGATTGTCTATCCTTTATGGTTTGTCATCATCGCTTCTTTCAGTGACCCAGCAGATGTGGCTAACGGAAATGTCTGGTTTTGGCCGAATGAATGGAAGCTGGATGGGTACAAGGCGCTGTTTCAGCAATCATTGATCTGGCGGAGCTACTTGAACACAATCCTTTATACGATGGTAGGTACAGTTTTCGCACTGATTGTTAACATTCCTGCTGGCTACGCCTTATCACGAAGCGACCTCTATGGGAAAAAATACCTTTCTATCTTTTATGTGATCCCAATGTTTGTCAGCGGGGGCTTAATCCCAATTTATTTGACGGTCAAACAAGTTGGACTGCTGAATAATTTTTGGGTGATGGTGATTCCTTTTGCAGTCTCCAGCTACAATATCATCGTTGCCAGGACCTTTTTTGGTAACAGCATTCCTGAAGGCTTATGGGAGGCTGCACAAATCGATGGTTGTAGCACTTTCCGCTACTTTCTCAGTATTGTAATTCCTTTATCAAAAGCTATCTTAGCAGTTATTGGTTTGTGGACGGCGGTAGGAATTTGGAATTCTTGGTTTAATGCATTGATCTATTTGACAGATGAAAATTTGCAGCCATTGCAATTGATTTTACGGCGTTTGCTGATTACCAATCAAACGCTGCAAAGTCAGGCTACCGGTAGTCTGGCTTCGGAACTCAGAGCGACTGCCGATATGATGAAATACGCCGCCATTGTGGTTTCAACCGCTCCTATCATGATGCTCTATCCTTTCTTGCAGAAATACTTCAATCAAGGGGTCATGATCGGTGCGATCAAAGAATAATCCATTATATAATTAATTATCTAGGAGGAAGAAAGAATGAAGAGAAAAATGGGCGCTTTTTTGACAGCTGCAGCGGTCTTGGCACTGTTGGCTGGGTGTAGCAGTGGTTCAGGAGACGATGCAGCCAAAGATAGTGATACAAAGAGCAGCGGTTCCGGCGGGGAAGCGAGCTTTAAAGTGGCTACTGTTCGTTGGGCCGATTGGGGAGATGACTTTCAGAAAGGCTTTTTGGCAGACAGCGCCAAAGATGCTGGGGTTAAAATTAATTGGGATGTCTACTTAAATGCCGATTGGGCTGACAAAAAATCTGTCTTACTGGCCGGTGGAGATCTGCCTGATGCCTTTTTAGGCTCCATTACGCTGAATGATGCCGAAATCGCTCAAAACCAGGCGATGTTTATTCCCTTAGAGGATTACATCGAATCAAGCATGCCAAATCTGAAAGCAGCGATGGAAAAAGAACCTAAACTAAAAGCGTTGATTACCTCACCAGATGGACACATTTACAGTCTACCTAAAAAATTGCCAATGCGTCCGCTGATTGATAATCAATTGTTTATCAATCAAAAGTGGCTGGATAATCTCGGGTTGGAAATGCCAGACACCTATGAAGACTTTATCAAAGTATTGACGGCCTTCAAAGAACAAGATGCCAATGGAAACGGTGATGCAAACGATGAGATTCCTTACGGGGCAGGAAATGCTGACCCAACATTTAGTTTCATTCTGCCCTTTGACAATCGTCGTGGACAAGACCAAACCTATGAAATGTCTCTGAAAGATGGCAAGCCGGTCTACCTACGCACAGAAGAAAGTTACAAAGAAGGGATTGCCTGGATGCATGACGCATATGCTAAGGGACTGATTGATCCAGAACTCTATACACAAGACCAGTCCATGTCTGATGCGAAACGGATGGATAAAAATGTGTCTCTTGTAGGTGTTTCTGTTGGATGGACAGCTGATGCAACATTTGGTCTGCATGCAGATGAATACGTGGCTTTAAAACCATTAAAAGGTCCTGATGGGGAACGGTATGTCTTTTCAGATCCAGACCATTACAACTATGGTCGCAATGAGTTGATGGTTACTACAGCTTGTAAAGATCCAGAAGCATTACTGAAATGGGCAGATTCTCTGTACACAGACGATGCAAGTATCCAAACTTACTATGGATCTTTCGGTGTAGGCACTGAAAAAGACGGTGACAAATACAAAGTTTTGCCTCCACAGGGGGAAGAATCTGCTGACTCTTGGGCGTGGATCAATTCGTTGCGAGATTTTGGACCAAAATATGTTGAAGATGGATTCAATGACAAAGTTGAAATCGATGATACACAAGGTGATGGCTTGAAATTGAAGCTGGATGCTGAAATCAATCAGTATGCATTGCCTGCTTTTCCAAATGTCAACTACTCACCTGACGAGTTGAATCGGTTGTCTGCTATTTACGTAGATATCAGTTCTTATGTGACCCAAATGGCTTCTAAATGGGTTGTTGAAGGCGGAATTGATAAAGACTGGGATGACTATCTCAAACAATTGAAAGCAATGGGCTTGGATGATTTCATGAAGATTCAAAACGATGCCTACGATCGCTACCAAGAAGCAATCAAAGGTTAGTGTTAGTATCGATAGAAATAGGGGAACTGCGGGTACCCTATTTCTTACATAGCAAAAATTTCGGGGAATATCTCGAGAAAGCAGAGTTTAAAAAGTGTGTAAAAAATGAGCTATGAAAAAAATGCAGAATAGATGCGATTACGAAATGACCGGCAATGCAGCAAATGGTAAGGATAGCTATGAAAGGAAGAAATCACTATGACTAAACTTTTTAATGTGGAGAGACCTTTGATGCGACTGCTGGCTCGAATCACGGATTTGGTGTTACTGAATCTGCTCTTTATCGCGACCGCACTACCATTGGTGACGATTGGAGCAGCTTGGAGTAGTCTTTTAGCAAGTTGGCAGCGAATCCTACGAGGACAAGAAAATAGCGTGACAGTCAATTATTTTCGGTTATTTCGGGAGAACTTGAAGCAAGGCACCATTTTGTGGGGAATCATCTTAGTGCTCAGTGGTACATTCTTTTTGGATTACCTGCTGCTACAACAAGTTACTGGTGGACTACGACTGTTAGGCTTGTTTGTTTTGATGCCTTTTGTTTTCTTGTTGCTGGCATTGTCATCAATCTGCTTTGCCTATATCGGCCGTTACCAGGACCCCCTCAAACAAATCGCTAAAAATGCACTGGCAATTTTGGTGAATTTTTTTCCGCAGATTTTACTCGTGAGCGCGTTCAATGGGCTGCTTATTTACGGCGCAGTCAGTTCGCCGGAGCGGTTGCTAACTGCTATTTATATCGCCACGTTTTTCGGGTTTTCACTAGCTGCCCTTTTAAACAGTGTGATCATGAAGACAGTCTTTGACCGCATTGAAAAAGCTACCAAAAAATAAATTTGATGAAACGAAATTAGGTTCTCACAAAAGCAGTACTGTTATTGTAACAGGCTGCTTTTTTATATGCTGCACTTGATATGACAATTCAAGATATTAAAATAAGAAAGATCATGTATATAAACTTGCTAGTCTATCATACGAATAATTCAAAAGGAATTAAGCTGATAAAAATATATGAATGATTAGTGAAATGTCAAAAAAAAGATGATAATTTCAGGAACAATAAATAGATTCTGATTTAAAAGCCTAGGAGGGAACTCTTACGCTTTTTTAGTGCCTATAGGAGAATTGTCTAAACCTGATTTGAAGGCTTTCAAAATTGTAATACCGCGATAAAGCAGCGTTAAATACAGACTGACAAGGGTCAAATAAAAGAACGCGCTTGATATTTGTGATTAAGTGGAGCAAAAGTCAGAAAACTATATGCTAAACTGTTAGTGTAAAGTTGGAATTCGAGAAAAGGTCTGGTGTAAGAAATTTAAAAAATGCCCGCTTGAGTATGTCGAAAAAATTCTTTAGTCTGCCAATAGCTGGATGACAAATTTCGATGCTAGAGACAGTAAAATTTAGTAGTTTCAGTCCAGTTGCATTGCCAAATCTACATAGAGAATCCTCTATAGCCAAAAAGTGCTTGCCTATTAAACAAGAAATAGGAGGAAAAGATATGAAAAAGTTTGGCATCTCTGTTGGTTTAATTGTCGTTTTAACCTTAGGATATTTGGGGTATTCAATCTATCAAAAGAATCAGGCAGATGAGAAAATCACTCACTATTTAGTTGAGCAGGGGCTCCCCGAAGAGCAAATCATAACAATAAGTGAAATTCGCTATGATGAGAAGCCGGGGGTATATAAGCAATATTCCAAAAGAATTACCACCAAAAAAGATACCGAAAAGTGGCGTCAAGAAGTTATAAAAGCAGGCGTATTTCTGTCAGGAGAAAAACTGCAAAATAAAGAGAGCCTAACCACTGAAAATTGCGAGTTGGCGTATTACTGCGTATTAGATTTGAAAAACAATCGGGTAACAGTTCAGTACGTAATTTCAGGAGACGGAACGACCGATTCGCAGAAAATAAACGCACAATTTGCCTACCCACTTCTAGGTAAATGAAGAGCTGCAAAAAGGGTCAATTGCTATTAAAGAGGCATCTCCAAATCGCTTGTGACATGTATTGTAGTGGGAAGCGCACCTATAAACAAAGCGGGAAAACGAAATGAATCATAAGTGGATACTTTAGGTGGTGTTTCAAAAGCCAATTGTTTTGAAAAATTGCAGAGAAGTAATATTGCTTTACCAATGGCAGTAAAAATTGATAGTGCACGAATCAGTCCTAACCAATGAACTGGCATAAAATGAATAGATAAGGAAGCGGTAGAATGACCAATATTTTAATGAGTCTATTTTCTAAAAAAGAAGAGTGGAGTCAAGGACTAGAAACGTATCTTGCTGGCAAAAAAGTATTCATCTTGGCCTTTTCCTTTGCGGCAGAATACATTCATTCTTCAGAAGAGTGGGACCGCGCTTACAGCCGGCCGGATGGTTATTATTATGCTGGCATGTTGGAAGCATTGACTAGTTATGGTGTTGCAGAAAAAGATATCAGTTGGGGCAATTATTTTGAAGACACTTCCAGACAATTGCAAGCAAAGATTCATGAGGCGGATGTTCTCTTTTTACCCGGTGGAGCACCAGATGAGTTTTTCAACCGCCTAAAAGAAAAAAAACTCATAACTACTATTCAGCAGTTCACGGGAACGATTATCGGGTTTAGTGCAGGTGCCATGGTTCAAATTCAAGAGTTCCATATTACTGAAGATGAACACTACAAAGTATACAGTTATCATGACGGATTAGATTTGATTACAGAATTTGATGTTGAAGTCCATTTTGAGACAGAAGACACCATCATGCAGGAAAGTATCCAACGCTGCTTGGAAGAAAAGAAAAATGTTGTCTATGCCATAGGAAATGATGGTGCAGTGATCGTTGAAGGAAAGAGTATTGTAACTCTTGGCAATGTAAAAAAATACAAGAGACAATACCACTAATAAAAATATATCACTATATGTATATTCTATGCATAATGATTCTTGGAGCTCGCGAGCCAATCTTTCAAGTCTCGCAACAATTAGTGGGGGTAAAATATGAATGAGCAAAATGAAGTATTAAAAGAGTATCTTTATACCAATTTTTTGGTTCATGAAATACAAGGTGAAGACCTTTTTACTCACCAAGAGGAATATGAAAAGGACAATGCCGCAAATTCATACATGAATACAGCGGGTTTAAAAGCGAGTGAAATTTCTTTTGTGATCTTGGCCTTAGAAAGGACAAAGGCGACTGAAAAGTATTTTTACGAAGAATTTGGGTATATCAATATCATGGCTCCTAAAGGTGAAGGTGCAGAAACACAGCCGGAATACATCGTCATATTTCTGGCGAAAAACTTTCCCTATTTCTCAGTAACCAGTTCATTATTATTTGTAGAACTAAATGTTATGAGAGGCGTCGATGACAAAGAGATTCAAGAACGGTCTATAAGATATTTGGAGTATCAAAGTCATGTGGGATTTTTAAAAGAGTATCGAGAGCGTCTAAATGAACTAAACTTGGAATAGATAATACTCAGTAGGAATCCACATAGATTATCATGGAATTTTTCATTTAAGACCTATTCCGACAACATCAGACCTATTAAATAATAATTGCACACCATCTAACTAAGGAGAAGGGAGGAAGCAATATGTTTCTATATGTACTGCTAGGAATAATTTCAATAATCACGGGAGCGCAGTTCTATCTATTTTCCAAAATGCTGGGGATCACTCTTGTCCCGTCGATACTGCTTATTATTGTTGGAATACTTTCAATCTTAATTTCGTTTATTGTATCTGTGAATGGGGATTCCAAAGATTCAAAGAATGGAAAAAAATCGTAGTGATGGTTAAGGGTTCTTAACTGTCTTAGGCATAGATTGCCGCCTCTTTAAAGGTAGGCAATCTGTACTGTCAAATGTAGCTAAGTAATCAAGGGAAAAAGCGAACGTAGACTTCGATACCTGCAATGCCGAAAATGAAAAGACATAGACCTAGGGCTACCTGAGTAATTTCCACCGTAACTATTCCCTGAAAGGTTAAATAGGCCAGTAATAGGGTCACCGTAACTGTGGAGCACCAACACCAGATATTAATTAAGGTATTGCGTTTTTGATGAAAACGTTCATCTTTGTATCTGGATTTGGTGATATCTTTTTTTAACCATACTACTAGTGACAACCCAATAATCGTCCCAATCCACCAGCCAGGTTGAAAAACGGACAGTGACGTCCCACCGCGTCCGATAGTAAGACCTCCCAAAGTAGTACCAAAAATTACCGAAGCAATGGTAATGATGAGCTGTTTGATTTTGGATAAATGATCTCTTTTATTCATTTTCATCCTCCTCCAGTTGAAATATCTGTTCGATAGTCACACCAAAAAACTTAGCCAGTAATAGCGATAATTCCAAACTGGGATTATACTTTCCAGACTCAATAGCATAGATTGTCTGACGGGAGACAGACAAGGCGATTGCCAGATCTTCTTGTGAAATTCCAGCAGAATTTCGGAATTCTCTGATTTTATTTTTTACTAGTATGGTAAGACCTCCTTGAGTGATTTATTAGTAAAGATATCTTTGCTTTTTTCGGGTAATCTTCTTAGTGACATCAGAGGAAAATATGGAAGCTTGAGAAAAAGAGATTCAATCGAGAAAAGTGTAAAGAGTAAATGACCTATACTTTTATTGATAGGCAATCATCTAAATTAAAGAGGCTGAAGTATGAAAAAAAGAGTATGGATCTTTGTTTCAGTGATTGTTGTCGTAATTGCAGGTGCTTCGTATTTTTATTTTAGCAGACCTCAATTAGAGATAGCCAAAAGTCAAGAGGTTCAAAAGGTAGTTGTTGAACCGGGAAGTAAGAAATTATCACAGCAAGACGCTGAAAGCATTTTAAAAAAGATTAGGGAAGCTAAGAAGACTTTTTCATCAAGTAATACAGATCAGCCAAATGTAAATAAATACTATACACTTAAAATTCTCGATACTAAGGATAGTGAGGACACGCTATATGTCTTCGAAGAAAATGGCAAAGTCTATATCGAGCGACCATACGAAAATGTTAGCAATTATGGGGAATGATGATTCTTGGAAAAATAGTGAAGAGAAGGTTTGTCAAATTCGTGCGTGTATCACAGAAATGGAGCGTATCACTAGCCGTCCGATTAATGGGAAAGAGCGACCTATTAAGATTGTTTATCCAGATGGATTTATTGGTAGAGCGAGAAATGTCAAAGAAGAGTCCTTTCAATTTGACTGTTCAAAATAAAATCCATAGTGTATTTGATAAGATTACTTGGCCAATTGAAATAGACAAGGAAGTAAGTAGATAAACTTGTCCATTGATTCTGAGTACTTTTATGACTATTGCGAAATAACTATTCTCGAGGAGAAGTAAAAATTTCTACTAATCAAAAAAAGAGTAGAATCAATTGAATCTTTTATTGCTCAAAGCGATAAATAGAGGGTCTAACGATGGAAACCTTTATTTTATGGAAAAAAATACCGAAAGATACAAGAACAATTATGAAAATCGGTTGTTATGACAGTAGTACTAAATAAATGACTAAAATACTTAAAATCTAGTGTAGAAATAAAATTCAGAAAATTCTTGACTTGTATCTGTGACAGATGTAGAATCATGCTTAATAAATTAATTGAATAGATAGCATACAAAAGAGGAGTAGCTTTTTCGACGCTTTTCAGGGAGTTGACGGTAGGTGCGAGTCAATAAGCTAGAAATTGTGAATGGACTTTTGGCTGGATTATTGAACAATAGTAGGTAATCTCGGGAACTCCCGTTATAGAGGAAGGTTGTTGTTGGACGACTGATAAAGATATTTATTTTGTGCACTCTTTTCTTGTACAAAGTAAATAATTGAGGTGGTACCGTGAATAACTTTCGCCCTCAAGTCAGCCTAAGCTGACTTGAGGGCTTTTTTTATTTATCGGATTCATTCACTTTTCCAACATCTGTACTGATAAAAAAGGAAGGATGAGAGAAATGAGAGTCATAAAGACAATTAAAGGGGATCACTTAACACCTGTCGCGATTTTTCTGCGACTGCAAGGACCAAAAAAGGTCATGTTAGAAAGTGATTCGCGAGGTAAGAAAGCTCGTTACAGCATTGTTGGAATTGATCCGGTAGATGAATTGATTTATCAAGATGGACAGTTTTCATGTCACAGCTATCAAAAGTTCATAGATGATCCTTTAGCTGAACTAGAAAAAGTTGTGATTAAAGAAACAGAATTGGCAGAAAAGTTACCATTTCAAGGAGGGGCTATAGGGTATGTGGCCTATGATGTTGCCGCATGCTATGAAGATATAGGGATTATTCCAGAAGATGAGTTACAGATTCCGGATATGCATTTTTATCTGTATGATCTATTTGTAATTTATGATCATCAAACAGAACTGGTACATTTTGTTCATACGGATATTTATCAGGAGATTTCGGAAGTGAATATGAAACAGCGAATTGATACTTTGATTGCTGATCTTCAAAGAGTAAATCCTAAAGAATCAATTGTCAGTAAGAGCTTCTCTTTACAATATGCCAGTAATACTTCACAAAAGGAATTTGAAACGACTGTTAAACGCGCAAAAGAATTAATAACTGAAGGTGATTTATTTCAAGTAGTGCCAAGTCAACGCTTAAGGGCGGAATTTCTGTTTGATCCCTTTGAATATTATCGACATTTAAGAAGTTCGAACCCCGCTGCTTATATGTATTATATGGACTTTGGTGAATATCAAGTAATTGGTAGTTCACCGGAAAGTCTAGTAAGCGTTAAAGATGGAATGGTCACGACTAATCCGATTGCTGGTACACGTCCTCGTTGTGATGACCCTGTAGAAGATGACCGTTTAGCACAAGAGCTTTTGGCTGATCCTAAAGAACGGGCGGAACATATGATGTTGATAGACTTGGGACGCAATGATATAGGCAAGGTTAGTCAAGTTGGGACTATTCAGGTTCCGCTGAAAATGGTGGTAGAAAAATATCGCTATGTGATGCACATAGTCAGTTTAGTTACTGGTCGTTTGAAATCAAGCTTAACGATTATGGATGCCTTGCGAGCCACGCTACCAGCTGGAACTGTGAGCGGTGCACCTAAAATACGCGCGATGCAACGTATTTATGAATTTGAAAAAGTGAAGCGCTCCGTTTATGCCGGTGGGGTAGGATATGTCTCCTGTAACGGCGAAGGAGATTTTGCAATTGGCATCCGTACAGTTCTGATAAAAAATCAAAAAGCGTATGTTCAAGCCGGAGCAGGGATTGTTTCCGATTCCAATCCAACTAATGAATATCATGAAACACTTCAAAAAGCCAAAGCCTTGTTGGAGGTAGGAAAATGATTTTACTAGTTGATAATTATGATTCTTTTACTTATAACCTACGAGACTATTTAGGAAACAATCAAGTGATCATTCTTCGAAATGATGATCCTACTCTCCATTCAGTGGCAGAAAAAGCCAGTGCAATCATTTTTTCACCGGGACCGGGTAAACCTCAAGATGCTGGTAAAATGGAAGATTTGATTCGTTGTTTTTACAAGACGAAACCTTTACTTGGTATTTGTTTAGGCCATCAAGCAATAGGAGAAGTTTTTGGTGCACGAGTCGTTGCTGCTCCTGAAATCTTTCACGGAAAGATTTCAGAGATGAGGCACAATCAAAAAGATCTTTTTGTAGGACTGGCCAATCCATTGAAAGTAATGCGTTATCACTCTTTAATGTTGCAGTCGGAAAGCTTGCCTCCTTATCTAGTAGTTACCAGTAGGTGTGGTGATGTGATTATGGGAGTTAAGCATCGAGATTATCCACTATATGGCTTGCAATTTCACCCTGAATCGATTGGTACTGAGAGTGGGAAACAGATTATTGATAATTTTTTAGCAGAATTGGAGGAAAGAAAATGAAAGAAATCATGGAACGCTTATATTCAGGACAAGATCTCACAGAAAAGGAAATGACCCAAGTAGCAGAGTCGATGTTTACAGGAAATTTATCGGATAGCCAAATTGGGGCTTTTCTCGGCTGCTTAAAACAAAAAGGAGTAACAGCCGTTGAGATGGCTGCATTTGCTCAAGTGTTACAAAAGGCTGCACTTCAAATTCAAAATATTCCTCATGGGACAATGGATAATTGTGGCACGGGCGGTGATTATTGTAACAGCTTCAATATTTCTACCACAACGGCATTTGTTTTGGCTGGTGGGGGAATTTTCATGGCGAAACATGGCAATCGCAGTATTTCTTCCCGCTCAGGCAGTGCAGATGTTCTTGAAGTGCTGGGTGTTCAGTTGAATTCGTCAGTTGATAGAATCAGCTATTTCCTAAATGAGGTTGGAATTGCTTTCTTGTTTGCTCCAGCGATGCACCCAAGTATGCGTTATGTTTCTAAAGTTCGTAAGGAGCTGGCAACACCGACCATTTTAAATTTGATAGGACCTTTAACCAATCCGATAGTGTTAGAAAATCAATTAATGGGAACTTTTGCAGGCCATTTATTAAGAGAAACAGCTGAAACGCTAGGACGGATCGGTCGTAAGCGAGCAATTGTCGTTCACGGAGCTCATGGAATGGATGAAGCCAATCTTTCTGGTGAAACTCACTATGCATTGTTTGATAATGGCGTGACAGAACATAGCTTCGGTCCAGAAGAGATCGGGCTGCCTTATTATCCTTTAGAAGCGATTGTTGGAGGAGACGCCCAGAAAAATGCACAGATTTTACTGTCAGTTTTAAACAATGAACCATCACCATATCTAGATACAGTTTTGTTAAATGCTGGGTTAGGTTTCTATACCAAAGGAGCAGTCTCTTGCATCAATGAGGGCATTGATAAAGCACGACAGGTAATTGCCTACGGTTCAGCAATGGACAAATTAAATCAGCTATTGCGGCAACAGGAGGTAGCGTAAATGGATTTCTTAGCTCGTATTTTGCAGGAAAAACAAAAAGAAGTAGCTGTAATGCCCTTGGAAGAAAGGCTGCCAGTTACAAGGCGACCGAATCTCTACTCGAAAATGCAAAAGTCTACTCAACAGATGCAAGTAATTGCAGAAATCAAACGTGCCTCACCATCAAAAGGAATTATCAATCAAGAAGTGGACATCATAAAACAAGCAAAGACTTATGAAAAAGCTGGTGCAGCTGCTATTTCAGTACTGACAGATCCAGTTTTTTTTAAAGGGAATATTCAAGATTTAAGGTTGATTGCAAAGACTGTAAGTCTGCCCATATTGTGCAAGGATTTTATTATTTCGGAAAAACAGCTGCTTCGCGCGAAAAACGCAGGAGCCAGTATTGTGCTATTGATTGTAGCTGCTCTAACTGAAAAACAACTCTATCATTTATTTGAAAAAGCTGTAGTGCTTGAATTAGAAGTATTAGTAGAGGTTCATAATCTAGAAGAACTGCGACGAGCAGAAAAGTTAGGTGCTTATTTGATTGGTGTAAATAATCGAAATTTGATGACTTTCGATGTCTCGATTGAAACTAGTGCTTTGCTATCACCACAATTGTCAGATCGTATTTACATTAGTGAATCTGGTTTTAAATCAAAAACAGATGTTCACCAGGTAACTGCGAGATATCAAGGAATATTAGTAGGAGAGACTTTGATGCGTAGTGAAGATGTGGCAGAAAAAATGAAAGAATTACAGGTGTCTCGCTGTGGTTAAAGTAAAAATTTGTGGTTTGATGGACCAATTTACCGTTGAGGCTGCTTGTGACATGGGCGCGGATTTTCTAGGTTTTGTATTTGCTAAAAGTAAACGTCAAGTGACACCTGAAGCAGTAGCAGCCATGACTATCAATGTACCAAAACGTGTGAAAAAGGTTGGAGTATTCGTCTCTCCTAAAATTGAAGAAGTGAAAGAAACGATAGACATTGCCAAATTAGATTTGGTCCAAATTCATCAAGTCATTCCTGCAGGTAGGTTACCCGTACCATTAATTGCTGCACAAAATGGCGAAACATCAGATGGGACTCTACCATTTGGTGCGGATTACTTATTATTAGATGCGCCATCCCAGGATTTCGCAGGGGGCAATGGAAAGACTTTTGACTGGCAAGCTTTGGATGTGTCGACACTTCCTCAAAAGCAGCTAATGGTTGCAGGAGGGTTACAGGTGAACAATGTAGCCTCCGTAATAGACCATTTTCAACCGATTGCTGTAGATGTTTCTAGCGGTGTCGAAACAAATGGTATCAAGGATTTGGAAAAAATAAAAGCATTTATTGAAAGAGTAAAGGGGAGATAACTATGTATAATCAACCGAATGCAGCAGGTTTTTTTGGAGAATTCGGGGGACAGTTTGTTCCAGAAACATTGATGTATGCTGTAAGGGAATTGAATGAAACCTATCAAGTAGCAAAAGACGATGAGGATTTTCAAAAGGAATTGACTTACTACTTGAAGCAATATGTAGGACGAGAAACACCTTTATATTACGCTGAGCGACTGACGAAACACTTAGGAGGAGCAAAGATCTATCTTAAGCGGGAGGATTTGAACCATACAGGGGCCCACAAAATTAACAACGCTTTAGGACAAGTTTTGTTAGCAAAAAAAATGGGTAAAAATAAAGTAGTTGCTGAAACGGGAGCAGGACAGCATGGGGTAGCTGCGGCAACAGCAGCGGCTTTGCTTGGAATGGAATGTATCGTTTTTATGGGGGCCGTTGATGTTAAACGCCAAGAATTAAATGTTTTTCGGATGGAGCTATTAGGTACCAAAGTAGTCAGTGTTACCAGTGGATCGGGTACCTTAAAAGATGCTGTAAATGAAGCTCTACGATACTGGGTAGCACATGTGGAGGATACTCATTACGTCATGGGCTCAGTTTTGGGCCCTCACCCTTTTCCGGAAATTGTTCGAGACTTTCAGAGTGTGATTGGCAAAGAAGCACGGCAACAATACTTGGCTGCGGAAGGAAAGTTACCTGATTTAGCGGTTGCTTGCGTGGGCGGAGGTAGTAATTCAATGGGGCTTTTCTTCCCATTTCTGGATGATTCCGTGCCACTTTTAGGAGTAGAGGCTGCTGGAAAGGGACTAGATACGGGAGAACACGCAGCACCTATCAATGAAGGAAATATGGGTGTGTTACATGGAGCACGCATGCATTTAATGCAAGATGAGGATGGGCAGGTAACTGAAGCTTACTCGATCTCTGCGGGACTAGATTATCCTGGGGTAGGGCCGGAGCACTCCTATCTATATAGTACTGGACGAGCAAATTACGCAGTAGTAGATGACGAGGAAGCGCTAGCTGCGTTTCATCTATTGACACAACTAGAGGGAATCATACCTGCTTTAGAAAGTGCTCATGCGATTGCAGAAGTTATTAAGATCGCTGGTGATATGCCACCAGAATCTGGAATCCTTGTTTGTCTATCTGGTCGAGGAGACAAAGATGTAATGCAGGTTAAAGAAAGAATGGAGGGGGAAGAATGAAAAAAACATTAACCGTTTATCTCCAAAATAAGAAAGTAGCTCACAGCTTGTTTGTTCCTTATATCATGGCTGGTGCAAACGGGCTAGATAAACTAGAAAGTGAAATCCAAATGTTGGCCGCTAATGGCGCGGATGCGATTGAAGTCGGAATTCCCTTTTCTGATCCAGTGGCAGACGGTCCGATAATTCAAGCGGCAGGAATCAAATCTCGAAAGTTAGGCACAACTTTCAAAAAAATTATACAGAAATTGCAAGAATTCCAATCTCCTGTACCATTGATACTAATGGGGTATACTAATTCCTTCTTTACTTATGGCTTGTCTCAGCTATCAAAGGATTTGGCAAATACCCAGGTAAAAGGCGTAATCATTCCTGATTTACCCTTTGAACATCGACAATTAATCAAGCCAACACTGGACCAGGCTGATATTGCCTTGATTCAACTGGTCACGTTAACCAGTTCAGAGGAGCGAGTAACCGAATTATTAACTGAAGCAGAAGGTTTTGTCTATGCAGTGACGATTAATGGTATTACCGGTACAGATGCTAACTATCAGGATAAGCTGGAACATCATCTGAAAAAAATCTGTCAAAAAGCCGATATAGCCGTTTTAGCCGGATTTGGAATTTCTAGTGCAGAACATGTTCAGCAATTCAATCAACTGTGCGACGGCGTAGTGATCGGCAGTCATATTGTTGACTCCCTAAATCAATCCGGAGTTGAGAAAACTGGTCGGATGTTAATGGAATTGTTTTCTAAAATAGAATAATAAATCCAAATATCGAAACCAAAAAAATGATGTTTAAATCCCATAATATTAAATATTCGATATACTTTATTGCACTCTAAAACTAAAGATAAATCGGTTAGTCCTGCAAAGAAATAACCGAATATAAGCGAGTAATGACGTCAGTAATTCTCTGGATAGAAGATTTTTTGAAGTCTGAAGTCTTTACTCGCTTTTTAAGGTGTAGAATACGTTTGAAATTAAAAGTTTGTGGATCATATCATCAGACTTCACAATAACTGCTGAGTTACGTTTTTTAATCTCTTGAAATTGGAATCGTCGTTACAAAGCTTTTCTTGTGAACAAATCGGCTTCAAAAAAATCGAATGGAGAAAGTGATGTCTATCTTGTACGGAATTCAGGGAATTTTTGTTTTACTTCAACTTTGCTTAGTGTTATTGCTTCACAGCAACATTTCTTTGGATAGTAGTCATATTTATAATAAAGATTGGAATCGATATTATACATAAATTTAAGAGAGGACAGTAGACTATTGAATGATAGTGGGGCTACTCTTGTGACTGTAGTCATGCGTTAACACTCGTTGGATTGAAAGTTATAAAAATAAGATGATATATAAAGGAGGGAGAATATTTGACAGAATATTATTGGGATTTCACGGTGGAAAAAGCATCAAAAATTTTGTTACCTAAATATACTAAAACTTGTATGTTTTTGAAAATTTATACGTTTGATGAATTGCAGGTAATTAACCCTATGGATTTTAGACAAGTCGTTTCAGAGTTAAACAAAATTGATATATAACTCGAAATATTATTTTTCTATATCTCATTAGAATTAGAGGAAATTGAACATTTTTCTTTAGAACATGTTCGAGGCTGCATTTCCAAAGATTATCAAGCATATTTTTTATGAAGTTCTAGATAGAGAATCGACAAGCTTATTTAAAAACTGCTCTCTGATTTATACACTAGATAAACCAGTGACAGATTTTATTTGGAATAATTTTCCAAAGCAAGGTGTTCTATTAAGTCATTCGGGGTTGAAAAATCAACAGGAATAGATTTTTTTGTGAAACAAATGAAAATCGAATCTATACAAATGATTCAAAGACTAAATATAGAGAATTTTAACGAAATCTATTCAAAGATTTTGATGATTGATTCAAAGTTTCGAGAATTGCTTTCCCATTCTGATTATACTTACGGAGATTATACTTTTCGTAATTCAAAAGAAATGATAACTACAATTAATCATGATGCTTTTATATTTCATGAAGAATCATTTCGTTATATTTTTCTTTTAGATGGGAAGTATTCTCTACGATGTCAGATAGAATGATAAATTTCAGGAAAACAGTTTGAACTTCATATAAAAATTGCTAATGCAATTATCTGAGAGAGGCCGACTATGCAATCAAAACTGTACCCATGTCTCACATTTAAAAATACCAAGGAAACGTTGCATTATTATGAAACAGTTTTTGGTGCGACCAAAATTTCTCGACTAGCACCATCACCCGAACACGAAAGATACTTTGGACTCCCCGAGGGTTTAGATGTTAGTAGTCTAACTATACACGATGGATTTTTAGTTTTAGGAGTAAAAGTACAGTGTTTGAATAATTTTTATGGAAACTTGCTGTTTGGAAAGCAAATCACGTTACAAATTGACATAAGATTCAAAAAATCGCTATGACTGATATTACATAAATGTAAGCGGTTTTAAAAGTGTGGCGAGGGTATGCTAAATCATAGAAAAACATTTCACAAAGATAGATAAATGTGTTTTCTGTTAGGTGTTTGCTCGGCATAGAGAGGGGGAAATAGCTTGAAAAAATTGGGATATATTGAGTTGTATCAGTTATCTGATGACATCCAAGAATCGCTTTGTAGATGGATTAGTTGAGAGAAGTAATTTTATGAAAAAAATATTTAAATATTGTGTATCTATCGTTGTTCTATTTCTTGCTCTATTTTCTATAACAGTTACTGACAGTAATGCATCTGAAAAGGCGCCCTCTACTGGAGAAAATGACAATACGATGAACATGACCATTGGAGAAATTGAGAATCGATTGTTAGGTTACTTGCACAGCACGGGTAGAGATTATTTTGTAGGGTCAGAGGAATTGTCATCATACTTGTTGAATCAACTGTTGTCTGAAAATGATGAAAACTTAAAGACTGTAGATCAATATGATAATATACTAGCGTATGCCGCTGAATATATTTATAGAGAATCACTTCCAAGTATAAATGGTAAACAACAGGATATTACAACCGTGTCTAGTTGGACTTTAAATGATATTCGAGATGAAGTCAGGACTATGGAGGAAGAAGCAACAAGTCAACCTATGGCTAGAGCTGCTTCGAGATCATTTACCTATGATAGAGTAAAGGCAGTAAATTATGCACTAAAATATGCAAAGAACTATAATAAAAGTTATGTAAGCTTTTCAGGGTCTGGCGGGGATTGTACCAACTTTGCATCGCAAGTTTTGAGAGCGGGCGGTGCAAAAGATGGGAAAACCGGATATCCAACAAATTATGACTGGTCTTATTCTCAAACAAGTACAGGGGCAAAGGCATCTGTTGCTTGGATTAATGCCAACACATTTCGACTATATTGGCAGATGAATGCGAAAAGTGTTACAAAGCACACAACCAATGGTGGGGCGTCCAAGAAAGCTGTTAAGGGTGATATTTTGAGTTATGTTTTGAAAAAGACGGGGCGATCTTGGCATAGTGCGATTGTTACAGGTAAAACGGGAAATGTACTTTATGTAAGTCAACACTCTTCTGATAGAAAGAACGATAACTGGGATAAAATCGGAATAAGTTTTAAAGAGAATGATGTATATGTAATTAAACCTGGCTGATTGGAGTGATAGTATGAAATTGTCGCGATTGGCATTTACATTTTTGGTCACCTTTGGAATCACTGGGTGCTCTTCACAACTAACGGAGAAAATAGGTAATTCTGAAAAATACTCAAAAGAGGAGATTGGTTCTGCTATCAATGAAGTGGTCAATTCATATAGCCAATATTTGGATAGTGGGGGACTACTATCAATTGAGTACGATGAAAAAGAGTCGAACCAGTTAGTTGTAAATTATTTACCCATGTTAGATATTTCTTATCAAAATAAAGAGAACATAATTTTCTTGAACTCAACAATAAAGACTGGGAAAGTTCAAGGAGCTTTAGATTCTTACACAAAATATGATAATTATTATTGGGTGTTAGAGGGCCCAAAAACATGGAAAATTATTTATGCAGGTTTCAAGAACTAATGATTTTCATATGCAGTTAGTAGAAATTTCAAAGCCTAAAATTCAAATCATGTTGGAGGATATCAATAGGTATCCTCCAATTTTGGTTTAAAAACATCTTTGTAGTGCAAAATACGGCCGTTCAGAGAAACAAAGAAAATCTGGGTAGGTACCGAGACAAGGAGTTTCGTCAATTTTCTTAAAAAGGAGAGATTAATATATGCAAACTTTATAAGTTGTAGCAGAAAAAGAAGAGCAGCATTGTTTATTTAGCATGACATACTATTTGTGAAAACGGGGGGATTTGTGATGATTTGTCGATATTGTAATAAAAAGGTTTTGAAGCTAGAAGGGGGCCAGTATCACTGTGCCAATTGTGAGCTGGATTTTTTTGAGAACCAACTGATTGAGTCCAGGTCTGGATTGTATCGAGAACCGACCGTCGAAACAGATCCGTTCTTTTTCCAATACACGACGACAAAAGAATTATTGCAGATGACCTATGTAGAATTGCTGTCTCGGCTGAAGCTGGCGCGAGGCGTCTATCGTGAGTTGAGGAAAAAAGTTTATGGCCACATTAGCCAAGCAGATGACCTGGATTGCGAGAACCTGAAGGCAGTCACTTCGGCAAAGCTTGTCATTGAAAATATTATGATTGAAAAACATGGCTATTATCCCGCCAGCGTGTTTGAGTCTGTTATAGATAAAGAAGTTTTGAAAAATAAAAAACAAATTCGAAAGGTGGAAAAAAAGCATGGTTAAATTTGAGGATCAACCGAAGCAGGGGTATACAGGTATCCGGACGCTAGAAACGATTGCGAGTGTATTTGAGGATATTCAGGCCAGCGGTGACATGGGACAGGGCGAGAAGAATTTACGATACTTGCAGCTGATGAATGAGTTGGAAGAGGACCACGGAGCTATGATTGTGAATCCGATTGAAGCGGAGCTATGATTGTGAATCCGATTGAAGCGGAGCTGAATTTGCCTGCGGTCGAATTGTACCGGAAGGTTTCTCATGCCCGGGGATTTTAATTGGAATTTAAGAGGTGTACAAGAGTGAATAAATCGAATGAAAGCACCTTTTTGCCAGACTATTTAGTAAAAGACCATACTGTGCTAATTTTAGATCCAGCAAACAGCCTTCACGGTTTTTTGAGCATAGAATCGACCGACAATCATTTTGTTTTTACAAATGATATCAACCTGCTTAAAACTGTCCCGAAAATTATTGCGGATGAATTTTCAGCTGACATTCGTGCTTGGGCGAGCGACTTTATTCCGGTGATCAATAAGGATTCTGGTGAAGTATCTGAACTGGATTCAGACGAACTTCAAATCGTATTTTCTGCGGTAGAGTGGGGTTAAGCGAGAGTGTTAGGATAGCAGCTGGAGGTAGAATTTATGGTGAAATGCTATTGTGAAGCTGATCTACTAGAACAGCTTCCGGAGAACGTGATTGAAGAAGATTTTCCAATGCGGAGCGTGGGAGATTTGCTTGGGCACCTGGAGCGTGCCCAACCGATGATGTGGGTGTCGGTTTATGTACCAGAATATCAAGCGGTGTATGGTATCCATCGAGAAACCTTGATTTCTACGGGTAAAGACCATAGTCGGACTTCAACGCCAGTTGCTTTGTTAGAGGCGACAAAATATCAATCAAGTGAACATATCTTTGCTTCGGAATTTATGGCGCTTTTAGAAGGAAATGTAGCCCCAAAAAATCGAGAAGGCTATGAGTTGCAGCTGTTTGAGCGGAAACGTGGGACGTTCATGTTGCGTCGATGGCAGATGATTGGAGATCAGCCAGTTTTAATTGCACAACGTGGCTGATTACAATATAAAGAGGATTGCTCTGTGAGTTGAGGTGATTTTTATTGGATGAAAAGCAACAAAAAAGACACATACGGAAGAAAATGCTAGCAATCATGGGTGATGATGATTCCTGGAAAAATAGTGAAGAGAAGGTTTGTCAAATTCGTGCGTGTATCACAGAAATGGAGCGTATCACTAGCTGTCCGATTAATGGGAAAGAGCAACCGATTAAAATATACTATCCTGATGGACTTGTTGGAAAAGCAAGGAATATCACGGAAGTTGCTTTGCAATTTGGCTGTTCAAAAAATACTATTGAACGTAGCTTGATAACAGGGGAACCGGTGACGAGAGGATTAGCGAAAGATGTGATATTTAGAGCTATCTAGTGCCTAGTACCCTTCGTAAAAATTGGGTGGTGATCAATTGGATAAGAGAGAGGAAAAGCGACAAATCCGAAGGACGATGCTTGCAATCATGGGTGATGATACATCTTGGTTAGAACAGGAGTATAAAGTCTGTCAGGTACAGGTGTGCGTGTCTGAATTGGAAGCAATCTGCGGGAAATTCTCAGCGTGGGATCGCTCTCGGTCTATCTTGATTACTTATCCTGATGGGTCGGTTCAACAGGTGGAAAGTGTGAAAGAAGCCGCAAGTCACTTTGGTTGCTCCAAAACAACAGTTGCTCGCTCCCTTGCAACTGGTGAGCCGGTACTAAAGGGTTCTGCAAAAGGAGTCACTTTTATAGACGCTGACGGCAGATAATATAATTAACTAGAAATAATTGAACAAAGAAAATCGCCTATCTTTAATAAGAGGCAATTTCAACAGGCAATCATGAGAAAATTTCTAGAATTGAAGTCTGTGTCATAGATTGTTCATTAACATGGAAAATAGAATGCTAAAATGAGTAAATAAATAACTGTTATGTGTATAAACATAATAGTTGTAATAGAGTTGACTCATCACGGAAGCCCCAATATAATAAATATGTAAACGTTTACAGAAATAAGGGGATTTTAGTTGTATGTACTTAAATAACGTGAGAGGAGACATATTATAAGTGGGAAGGAAATTATTATGCGAAAATATTTTAATTCTAACATATTAATAATATCTGTAATATTAAATGTTTTAATTCCGTATTTTCAAAAATTTAGTTTCAATGTTCTTTCAGCAAGTACAACTCTAGGGTTTCCATTCAAATTCTTAACTGTCAGAAAAACAATGAAAGGAGATAGTCTATTTAATTCATTCGATATTGATTTAGGGGGATTAGTGTTATCAATTCTTACCATCTACGTCATGCTATATGTATTTTTTGATTTTCTGCCTCGGAAATTTAAGTCAAAGAAAGGAAACTAATAAAGAATGAAAAAGAAATTTATCGTTTCAATAATATGCCTGCTTGGTTTGTCGTTTTCTTTAGGAACTAGTAGAAATGCTAGCGCTGTTCAATTGAACTCTGATAGTTATACGTCGTAAGATATTTTGAATGCTCAGCAAGAGATTCAAGCAACTCTAAACAAGTAGTCTTTAGAAAAGGGAAATGTAGTAATTTTTGATAGCTTAAAATTCAATGTCGATCAAACCAAAATAGTTACTAAGAAAGAACTAGAAAATGAAAAACAAGCAGTAATTAATTCATTGAAACAACAGGTTGATTCCACTACTATAGAAATTGCTAAGGAAGAAAAATCAAGTGGATTGATACAACCAAGGGATATTGCAAAAGATGGGAGCAACTATGTAGCGAAAGTCAACTGTGCAATCCCTGCTATTGGCTGGGGTCACATCAACCAAGACTTTTCTGCAAAAATAAGTAGTTCAAAAGTAAGTCAACTTAGTCTACTAGGAGACTCATATAAGAGTGGTGTTACATTATCAGCATGGTCAGCAATACGCTCTTAGACAACGATATCAACAAATAAAAAGTATATTCAAGTAAATATGAAAGGAATATTAAGCTATATATTCAAAGGATCCAATATTGACGCGGTACAAACTTATCTTGCAACAGGTAAAACTAGTGGAAATTCGTTAGTTTCCGCTGTATATAATGAATGGCCAGGTTGAAAATAAAAAAATAGCATTGATAGATCGACTGAATTGATAATTGAAGGAAATAGATTAATAATAGAACCGAAATTAGAGGACATCAAATGGTGGCCTCTTTTTTCCTTTTTATTCAAACCTCCAATCTTTCCAAAAACAAACTGAGTTAGTTCATGAAACGCTAAAAGGGGTATCTATTCCTTTGGTTGAGGCTTGCATCTTCACAGAAAGAAAGATATCTTCGAGATTTTTGACGTCTTCTGTATAACCGAGGTTTTTGAAAAGAGAGATCAGCGGGGTCGGATCAAATAGTACTTCTCCATTCAAATAAAGAAATAGTTCATTGAAGAATTTCCAATAAATTCGCCACTTAAGATAATCACTGCTTGTAGTTTGGGTATATAGTTCGTCCAGCAGAAGTGGAACCATTTCAAGAGAATCATTTTCAAAGAGAATAATTAAGTAATTCACCAAAAACTTTACTTCTGCTCGTTTGTGCTTCTGTATTGAGCTTGTCCTGTTGAATCTAGACAATACGTCGTTCAAGTCAAAGGTTAACTGTTTTTCATTGAAAATATGCAAGCAGTTCCCATACATTGCCAGTTCAAAATAATCCCAGTCGGAAAGAGCTTCTAAATGCTTGTAGACCATTTCTATTTCCTTATCTGAAATAGTGATATTGGTGTGATTTGGGAGTTTTTGACAAACCAGCTTCATTTCAACAGTAAGAAGCAGGTAAAACATATCGTTGGTTTCTTTAAATTCAACTGCCAGTTGATCTAAGAATACCTGGGTGCTGTCCGGGTTTGAGACAACTGAGATAAACTGACTTCTATACTTATCTTTTTTTGTCATGGAGAAGCTATTTAACTCATGTATATACTCATCAATTTGAATATTCATTCTATCAAGTAGGCGTAACAGTATTTCAAAATCAACTTTGGCATTTTGATTTTCAATACGTTGTAAGAGATTGACTGAACAGATGCCCTGTGAAAGATCTTTCCTGCTCATATTTCTTATCTTTCGTTTTATTTTAATCAAATCACCATTTAGCATGAGTTCCCTCCCTAAAAAAAGACTATTTTTTACTATTTTATATCATGAATCGTGAACGTAGTAAACTTAATTTATACAAGAAAGGAGGGGTTGATTTGTTATATCTGATTATTAACTGGTTTGGATGGGAACTAATTGAGCCTCGCATCTAAAAAAATGTAAGCGCTGTGTCTATTTCCTAGCTTAAGATAGAAATAACAAACAAAATGAAGCTGACTTATTATTGCATTTTTCAGAAGCGTTAAAAGTTTATCTACAACCTAGAATTGAAAAATACGATGAAGGGAAAGTTTCTGACTACTATTACTTTTTTTACAGCATAAATAAAATAGCACTTAAACCACCTGTTACATTAGAATCTGGATTTGGAATTGGAATTTACAATTTCTTGGAAAGATATCTCAATAAGGAAAAATCATTTAAAGAAAGCTCATTTGTAAAAATCTTTAGTATTTTAGAAAAGCATTTTTCAATTTTTTCAGAAGTATTGGAAATGAATGGTATCAAAACGAAGTATGATGATGATATTGAAGAGCTAATTTTACATTCCAAGATAATTAAGAACTTAGCTCTTAGGAGCGCGTATCGAAAAGAGTCTATGTATAATTCGTTAATCAATGAAATTCATACAATAAGAGATAAGGAAAGTATATTAATTGATCATTTACTAAAGGATATCGAAAGTATAATCTAGCTAATTAGGAGAACATCTGATGAAAATGAAATCGATTTCAATAGTAATTGCCTACTGCAGAAGTGTGAGCAAAACGATTCTGTTATTTTGCCTGCTGAATAGTTTTCTGCTTGCCTTAGCCCCATATCTGACTGTGATCTTAATCAGTCAATGCATTGATATTCTTCAAAGCGGGGGTGGCACTGATGCGTTGATTAGCGGGGTGATAAGATATATTGTTTTTCTTGGAATCTTGAGAACAGTTCAAATTATTCTCGCCTATTTCTATAATATGGAAGTCAATCAATCAGGAATGAAGACTGGAATCAAATTTGGTTTTCAAATGCTTCATGCGGAGTTTTTTCAGTTAGAGGATAGTACGGTACGTGATGAGCAGGCCAAGATTCGTGCCCAAATCGGCGTGGGAGCTATTGTTTCGGAAGTGATTAGTCCGCTGCTGGGTGGTCTGTTTTCCATTGTTCTGTTTGGGTACTCTTTACTAAAAATCAGTCCATTGCTTGTCCTTTGTTTGATCATGGTGACTCTTTTCAGAATGAAAAATATAAATGAACTAGAGCGTAAAAAGCAGTTGCAAAAGCGCAACGATGGCGTAATAGCTCGCTGCCAGGACTATCTATTCAAGGTATCTACTGACTATAAATGGGCGAAAGAAATCAAATGCAATGATTTAATGTGTCTGCTGCAAAGCAAGTACCACCAGCTGATTGAGAAGGCAAATCATGATATCAAAGAATTAAACAGAGGGAATCTATTCAATCGAATCACGGAATGCTTTTTTGAGATTCTTTCTGTTTTGACAGATTTTGGACTGCCTATCCTCCTGTTTATACTGAAGAAAATCGATTTGTCGCAGTTTTCATTAATCATTAATTCTGGAAATCGATTTTCAGGAGGATTACGTGCTGTCTTGGAGAAAAGCAGTGAGCTTCAAATCATTTCTGAAGCGATCAAACAGTACGATCAATTTGACGATAACTTGCAGCTGGTCGATTCTGGAGAAGAGCAGTTCCCATTAGAGTGTAGTCCGAGTAACTTAAAAATTGAATTTAAAGACGTCTCTTTTCGCTATCCGAATGCGTCTAACTATGTTCTAAAAAATATCAATTTCACAATCCATGCCCATGAAAAAATAGCGCTGATTGGTTTAAACGGTGCGGGAAAATCAACTATCATTCATTTGCTGAGTGGTTTTTATACTCCTGAATCCGGAGAAATTCTTATCAATGGCGTGTCCTTGAGTCATTTGGACAAATCATCTTGGCGGAAAAATATGAGTGTCTTGCTTCAGGGATTTCAATTATTTGCCCTTCCGGTTTGGAAAAATATCTGTCTTAGCCAACCTTATGATAAAGATAAAGCCGAACGTGTGACAATGGCTAGTGGGATCGCGTCCAAACTAAAAACACTGGATAAAGAATGGAATTCAGAAGTAACCAAAATACTGAGCGATGAAGGAGTTGAATTTTCCGGGGGAGAAGCACAGAAACTTGCAACGGCCAGAGCTTTCTATAAGGATGCGCCATTCCTGATTCTTGACGAACCGACGTCTGCATTGGACCCGCTGGCGGAGGAACGTTTCTTTTGGGGAATAGATGGGGTGACGAATCATCAAACGGTTCTCTTTATCACGCATCGCCTTTCTTCCGTTAAATTATGTGATCGAGTGGTTGTATTAAACAATGGTATCTGTGAAGAAGTTGGATCGCATGAAGAACTTGTTCAACGTAAAGGTGTGTATGCAGACCTTTTTCAAAAGCAAGCTGAATATTACGTTTAGGGGTGAATCGAATGGATAAGAAAATTTTACGAAATATCATTTTCCTTCTGGGAAAAACGGTAAAGCTGAATCCCGTATTTATTGTCCTGACACTCCTCCAAGTAATCGCAAAAAGTATACAACCTGTTTTGCTGCTGTTGTTTATAAAAACGGCGATCAACCTTCTGGCGACAAACGAGCTGTCAATTTCCAACGAGGATAGCCGTACACTTCTTATATCTATGGGCTTTTATCTTGTTGTTGTCTGTCTTCAAAAACTTACCTTGGATTGGACACAAAGAGAAACTGTAGTGACAGCTTTAAGACTTAAAGCGGATCTTGCAAGAGTGGTGGGGAATCTACCTTATCAGGATTACGAAGATAGTCGTGTCAAAAACCTGATCGTACTGGCGTCTGACCAGGGGCCGTTTTTTCGAGTGATCGATCATCTCAGCATAATCACCAATCAGGTTCTGGTCATTTTTTCCTTAACATTTTTAGTTCTGGAACAGAGTGTGTTGATTGTACTGATAATGATTTCGACCGTCTTGTTCCGGATCTTTATTGACAATAAAAATCGAAAAGTGTGGCATTTTTGGCGGGAGAAATATTCGCCTATCACAAGACGTATCAATTATTTCTTTGAGTTGATGTATAGCCCCCAGTACGGAAAAGAAATACGTTCCAGTCAAGCAGAGGAAATTGTAGAAGAGGGGATTCATTCCACCTGCGAAGACTATATCTCGGTTTCAAAAAGACACAATGGCATGCTCGTCAAAAATAATTCTATGGCAGACTTTGCTGTAATTCTTCAAGAATTGATAATCATTTTGGTTCTTGGACTTAAAGTGATTGGAAAAGAAATCGCAATTGGGAATTTTGTTATGGTATTCAATGCAGCCCAGCAATATTCTTCAAATCTGCTAGGCGTGGTTTCAGAGTTTTCCGAATTGATTCTTGATGCTTCATTTATAGAAGAATATCGATGGTTCATGACCGAATTTGATGGAACCAAACAACAAAAAAGTGCTTTGAATAGTATGGTGTGCTGTGATCCAGTGACTATTGAATTCCGGAATGTCAGCTTTAAGTATCCTGGGTCTGAAGATGAAATTCTACATGATATTTCCGTCAAAATTCATGCCGGGGAGAGTCTTTCAATAGTAGGTGGCAACGGTGCTGGTAAATCTACTTTTATAAAACTACTTTGTGGACTGTATGAACCGACTTCAGGGGAAATCTTGGTGAATGGCCAACCACTGGAAGAATTTTCCGGTGAACAGAAGGCTCAACTGTTTGCGCCTATCTTTCAGGATTATAAAATGTTAGCATTTTCGGTGAGAGAGACCATTTTTGGAAATCAGGTTGAAGATGATGCAAGACTAGATCAGGCGCTTCTTTATGCTGGGATGATGGAACGACTCACTCAAATAAGTTCTGGAAAATCTACGTATATAACCAAAGAGTTTTCCGAAGAAGGAGTTGAATTCTCAGGCGGGGAAATGCAAAAAATTGCTTTAGCACGAATGATATACAAAAATTCCCCTGTAATGATTCTGGATGAACCGACTGCGGCAATGGATCCCATGGCAGAGTATGAACTATACCGAAACTTTGGAGACATGGTGGTTGGGAAGACCTCAATCTATATCTCGCATCGACTTTCTTCAACGCGATTTACCGATACTATTCTAGTTTTGGATAAAGGCCAAATTGTTGAAAGGGGGAATCACGATGAGCTAATAAGTAATACGAAAGGACTATATTATTCTATGTTTTCTACTCAAGCTGCTTGGTACAAAAATAATCCTTCTCGATATGCAGTTTAGCAATTTTAATAGGGTTCATACAAAAAAGTGGAATATCGACAGATATTCTACTTTTTTGTATCAATAGAGTATACCGTTTTGATACTAAATACCAAACATTACCATAGTAGCATTTGTACAAGTAGCATTCGGCTTGCTTAAAACTAATTCTCAACACGATATAAACTTGGATACCCTGAACAAGTTTCTTGCTAATTTAGGCCATGTAATTGATCTTGAATCATGGAAATTAAGAAGAGTATTAAGAAACCACCAACTTGCTAGACATTAGCAGTGACATGTTGAAGTATGCTTTTTCAAGAGAAAAGGACTGTATTTCATTCACACATTGGCGATAGTTTCATAGATTAATTCGTGGCTAACAATGCAGGTAACACTGCCTATACTTTTGGGAAAGTAATAATGAATGGATAACAAAAATGTAAGGAATGTTGCATATTCGAAAGGTTGTATGTAAACGATTAGATTTAGTTGTGACTCATGATACTATCATCTCGATGAAGACATTACGAGGGAATGAAACAAGGGCGTTTCTAGTCTGACGAGTGACTTCGCAAAGATTAGATTACTTAAGAAATGAGAGGAGAGCGAGCATGAGCAAAAAGAAAAAGTGGTTTAAAAAGGGTTAATTGGAAGCGTCGCGATTTTACTGTCGGCAAGTATTATACCGTCCGTCTTCGTTGGTTTTTGCAGAAACAGTGGATTCAAATTCACTTGACAAGACTGTTCAAGAGACGCCCGTTCGTAATGAGCCGAATGCAAAGCAGGAGGATCCACCTACTGAAGTTGTCGAAGAAAGAAGCGAGAATGAAATTGTTTTGGACAATCGAGACGGTTCGTTTACGAAACAAGTTTATCAGGAGCCCATTCATATAGAAAATCAGGAGACTGGAGAACTTGAACGAATTGAAACTGAACTGGTCACAGATGATACAGAAAAGATTATAGAGCCAAAAAATACCGAGTTACAAGCGCAATTTCTATTACAAATGGAACAGGGCCTTTATCAAGAAGTTGGTGAGAGAGACACTGCTATTCGCTTTTCGCTGCAAGGGAGCACAACAAGTTTCGGAGAAGCAAATACCTCGGGAGAAGAGCAGACAACAGAAGTCAGCACAAACGATCCAATTACAAGCAAAATTGAATCTGAGGACACGAAGAGTGAAGATCCTGATCCGGAACAACCAATGCATGGAGAAGTCCCTGCAATCAAAGCAGAAGATCGAACGGCAGAAGTGAAGGATAATGTTGCTCTCTACTCTGATGTCTTATCGAGTGTAGATTTCCGTCAAACGGTTTTCAATCGATCCGTTAAAGAAGATTTAATTGTAAAAGCACCTATGGCACTTCAATCTATCTATTTTCAGCTGGAGACCTTGTTAAGTCCTGTGCTAGAAGATTCTGGAGCAGTTACTTTTCGGAATATCAAGGGCCAGATAATCTATGAAATTCCGCGTCCAATGATGTCTGATTCAAAGATTGACGAACGAATGGGTGTAGGGGCGATTAGTGAAAATTTATCTTACGAACTCTTTGAACTGGCCAAAAATCGGTATCAGTTGGTTTTACGGGTAGATACGGACTGGTTACAGAGCGAAGAGCGGGAATATCCAGTTTATATTGATCCAAGTATTACTTACAATAAGTTACAAAATGCAAATGCACGTCAGTTGAATCCAACGACCAATTATAGTGGGGCTGCACTATGGCGTCCAAGCCAGGGGGCACATACCTTATGGGTCGGAAAATTTGGAGAAAACCCACTGAATGTTGCCTATTTAAAAACAGATATGAGTAAACTGAACCAGGCGACCATTCAAAAAGCACAGTTTAAAGTTTATAACTTGTGGCATGCTTATGAAAATTTGTCAAATGAATTAAGTTTGAATGCGGTCAATGCGGATTGGAATCCTAAAACACTGACTTGGAACAATAAGCCTGCCTATACTGCAATTACGAAAACTAATGTTAAACGGGCGCAATGTGCTAAGCAGTACAGCAAAGACCGATATTGCTAAAAGTAATCCATACGGGTATGCCGGGTATACCTATGATGCCGAGACACAGCTATACTATTTGATGGCGCGCTATTATCACCCAGCGCAAGGTGTCTTCTTATCTTTAGATCCAGATCCGGGCGATGAAGATGATCCGTTGACGATGAATGGGTATGCCTATGCGGATAATAACCCCGTGATGAACATTGATCCAAATGGACATTGGGTATGGGCCGCAGTTGGTGCAGGATTTGCGGCTTATGAGTCATACAAGACCTATAAAAAACAAAGTCATGGGAAAAAGCAGGGTGGGCCGCGGCAAAGAGTATTGGATCGTCCCTATTAAAGTCCATGTCTGCGTGTCTGAATTGGAAGCAATCTGCGGGAAATTCTCAGCGTGGGATCGCTCTCGGTCTATCTTGATTACTTATTCTGGTTGGTATGATTAATTACAAGGTAATGAGAAGATCCGAATCTACCTAAGATAAAGCAGTGGCCACTCTTGGAAGCTAAAAAACCTCGAGGAGCTGCTGCTTTACCTTAGGTGGAATACTTTGTAAAAAGGTATTTGAATATATTGACAAACAGATTCTAGTCAGTTAAAGTTTAACCATCTGTATGGATGGTGAGGAGAATGTATATGAAGGCGGAAACAGAGAAAATCACTTTGAATATGAATAGTATGGATCTTGCTAGAATTGATTTATTGGTTGACCAAGGTTACTATCAGAATCGCACAGATTTCTTAAAAAAGGCTATTCATTCACAAATTATGAGCTATCATGATGAGATTGCAAAAAGTTTGAGTGTAATTGAAAGCAAATCAACAGTCCTAATGGGAGTTGTTAAGATTGATTCAGAGACGCTGAAAAACCTTAGTGAAGGAAGAACAGATGTGAAAACTTCTATTACAGTTTTTGGAATTTGTCATATTGATAAGAGTATTTCTCTAGAAGAAATTCAACAATTTGTTTCAGAAATTACTGTTTATGGAGTGACGCGAGCAAATCCGTCGATAAAAACTGCATATGGGATTTAGAGGGGAGTGAAAATTATAGATACGTTAAGAAAAAGCTCTAGGAAGATGGCTATTTTTTTAATTCCGGGTATTTTCTTTTCAATTTTGAGTGCGATTATAGGTGTTTATATTCCATTAGTCGTTCGAAATATGATTGATCTTGAAAAAAATATTGGATCTATAGAAATTCTAAAAGTAGTCAGTCTCTTTTTATCCCAGGCTTTGGTTTCCTCTGTAGGTATTTATCTCGTGAGTAGATACGGTGAAGAACATATATTTGAGCTTAGGAATACTGTATTTTCCAAAATAATTTCTTGTCCCGTTTCTTTTTTTGAGAAGCATAGAAGTGGCGAACTATCTAGTAAACTAGTGAATAATACAAATTATATACGCATATTTTTTACAAATGCCTTACCTTCATTTGTATCTAGCGGAGTGGATCGGCTACACTAGACTAGACAGAAAAAATAAGGTGTGTAGAATAAGAAAAAACACACTGGAGGATTGTTTATGTCAAGACGTCAACGTCGAACCTATTCAAAAGAATTCAAACAACAAATTGT